>NZ_VICE01000016.1 GCF_006546775.1 Marilutibacter aestuarii | reverse complement strand
GTCGCCGTCCCAGCCGGCCCAGCCGTTGGCGACGATCTTGACGTTCTCCACGGTCCAGTCGGTCAGGCCGCCGGCGACGATGCCGCGGTTGGCCATGCCGTGGATGTCCAGGTCATGCAGGTAAACGTTCCTGGAGTTCGATGCCATGATGCCCACGCCGGCCCATTGGCCGTACGGGGTGCTGTCGCGCTTGCAGCGCGCCGAGGCATCGCTGTGGAACTCCACGCAGTCGCTCTGGTCGGTGATCTCGAGGTTTCCGATCTCGACGTTGGAGCTGCCGGTGAGGTTCAGCATGTACTGCACGCGTTCGGTGCCCCACAGGCGGGCCTTGTTGCTGGCACTGGTGCCCAGGATGCGCGTCCTGCTGGTTGCGCTCGGGCCGCTGGGAATCGGCGGCAGGTAGCAGTCGTAGCGACCCCCGTCGTAGCAGCGTCCGCCCGAAGCACCGGGGGCGCCCCAGCCAAGCATGTAGTCACCGGGCGCGATGTAGACGGTGTCGCCACCCGCGATCCGCGCGGTGCCGCCGGCGGGCAGGGCCTGGTGCAGCGAGTTCCAGGCGCATGCCTGGTTGCTGCCCGAACCCGGGTAGGCGGCGTTGGACCTGCCGGTGCACTGGGCGGCGCTGCCGCCATCGGTGCGCACGTAGTACGTCGCCGCCTGCGCGGCGCCGGTGCCCAGGGCCAGGAGGAGCAGGGTGCCGGCGATGCGGGCAGGGAGCGGTCCGGCAACGGACGCGAAATGCGGTGAAGTGCTGCGAAGTGTCACGAATAAGGCTCCAAAGATCGGGGGAAGGCTTCGGAAGGAACTGCGAGCGGCAAGTGTTGGTGGTTTTTTATCCAGCTTCTGCAGAATGGGGCACAAATACGGCAAATTCGGGTTTGTGAATACTGTTTTGGCCAACTTAAGCCACGGAATTTTCGGGGTTTTTTGGTGTTTTAGTGACGAACATCACAAAAACGGGCGGCAAGGGCCGCCCGTGTGTGAAGGGTGTCGGCGGCGAACGAGGCTCAACGCACCTGGAAACTGGTCTCGTCAGTCGTTGAGACATTGCCTCGGGTAGCGGTAGCGCGCACCGTGTAGGTGCCCGAGGGCGCCCACCACCACCAACGGCTGAGCGTGGCCGATGCGGTGGCCTGGCCATTGGCATTGGCCGTGGCGGTGTAGGTCTCGCTCGCGCCATACGGATTGGTGACCACGAAACTGACGTTCGCGCCGCCCGCCGCCTGGCCGCCCAGGACCACGCGCGAGGTCATGCGCACCGTGTCGCCGCGACGGTAGATGCCCTTGTCCGTGCCCAGGGTCTGCTCGAGCTCGCCGGCCGGCGGCGGTTGCGGGGCCTGGATCGTGTAGCTGGCCGAGGCATTGGCGGTATGGATGCCGCCGACGTTGCTGCCGATGCCCGCGCCGATGGAATACGTGCCGGCGCTGGCCGTTGCCGCCGATGCCACGTCGAGCGTCGCGCTCGTGCTCGCACCGGGAGCGAGCGTGGCAGTGCTCTTGTTGAGCGACCCGGTCCAGCCGCTTGGCACGCTGCGCGCCAGGTTGAAACTGGTGCTGCTGCATGCGCTGCTGTCGCGGTTGGTCACGTTGAGCGTGTAGCGGACGGTGCTGCCGGCCGCGACGGCGCCGGTGGGACCGCTGATGCTGAAGGCGGGCGCGGCGCGGCTGCAGGTCGCCGCGGGCGCGGCCACGTTGTAGGTCGCCGAGGCATTGCGGGTGTGGATGCCGCCATTGCCGCTGCCCACGCCCACGCCCACGCCGTAGCTGCCCTGCGTGGCCGAAGCCGGCGAGACGACGCTCAGGGTGGTGCTGCCGGACGCACCAGGGGCGAGCGTCAGGGTGCTCTTGCCCAGCGTGCCGGTCCAACCCGACGGCACGCTGCGTGCCAGGTTGAACGTGGTGCTGGCGCAGGCACTGCTGTCCTTGTTGGAGAGCGTCACCGTGTAGCTGACGGTCGAACCGGCCGCGACCGCGGTGGTGGAGCCGCTCAGCGCCAGCGACGGGGCATTGCGGCTGCAGCTGGGCGTCGGCGTACCGCCGCCGGACTGGCGTTCGACGGCGCCGATGTCGGCGGCGGCCCCGGAGGGCCGTGGGTTCTTGAAGAAGTCTTGGGTGATCGCGCTCAGATAGGGCGCCTTGTCGACCAGCGGGCTGCCGTCGAGCGGGGTGGCGTCGAAGTCGGCCATCGCGGTGCGGGTGAGGCGGGGGTCGCTGCAGACGCTGCCGGACGGGCACTGGCCCGACTTGACGTTCCAGAACGCATTGCCGCTGTAGGTCAGCGCCGCGCTGGAGTTGTAGGCGTAGTGGCCGCA
>NZ_VICE01000015.1 GCF_006546775.1 Marilutibacter aestuarii | reverse complement strand
AAAACGCAACACCCACTACAACGAGGAAACAGCCAAGCCTCAAGCTCAAGGCAAGGACGTCATGCGCCCCGGGTTGACGGGAAGCTCCCTACGGATTCGTTAGGGCCCACACGTGCCAACTACCGGAGCCTGCTTGTGATGGTGGCGCTCGTAGGCCGCCAATACTGCTGCCGCGAACTCCGAGCCCCCATGATTATGACCGAGCAATAGTGGCTCTAACCAGGAGCTGACGAGGGAGAGGTGTTCAGGCCATGCCGTGAGCAGCTCGCGAACAGAGATCCTTGCCGCATGCGTGTGATAGCCGACACCAGACCACACCCAGAAGGGCCGCTGCAGGTCATCGGGCACCAGGTCGAGGCCGATGAACTCACCAGAATGTGTGGGTTCCTTTGCCAATTGGTACGCGATCTCGCCCATGGGCCCTAACACCAAGTAGACCCCAAAAGTGGGGTGATAACGGATTGTGGGTCGGCGCCGGGTGTGGCGTCAATCAGACAAATCCTACAGGTATTCAAGGACTTGGATGATTGTAGTCGACTTGCCTCAAGCCGATGCTTCCTGGATATCAGGCGAATTGGAGGCGGTATGGCAAGGACGCTCGAAAATGGGGTGCTAATCGGGAGTGAAAGGCTGCAGGGACGGGCGGAGGCGATTGCGCCGGGTGGGCGATCCACTGGCTTGGCGCTTGCTCGTGACCCGCTTCCCGGGTCGCCGCGGCTGCTGGACCGGTTGCGTGCGCGCTGCCGGGTGCTGCATTACAGCGTCCGCACGGAGCGGGCGTACGTGGACTGGGCGCGGCGCTTCATCCTGGCCAATGGCAAGCGCCATCCCAGGGACATGGGCCAAAAGGAGGTGGAGGCCTTCCTGACGCAGCTGGCGGTGAAGGGACGGGTGGCGGCCAGCACGCAGAACCAGGCGCTTTCCGCCTTGCTGTTCCTGTATCGGCAGGTGCTGGGGATCGAACTGGAGTGGATGGAGTCGGTGGTGCGGGCGAATCGGCCGGCGCGCTTGCCGGTGGTGTTGTCGCGCGAGGAGGTGGGACGCCTGCTTGCGCTCCTTGACGGCCAGTGCTGGCTGGTGGCCGCGCTGATGTACGGCACGGGCATGCGGCTGATGGAATGCCATCGGCTGCGGGTGAAGGACGTGGACTTCGACTGCAACGAGATATGCGTGCGCGACGGAAAGGGTGGCAAGGACCGTCGCGTGCCACTGCCGCAGCGCTTGAAGTTGGACCTGCAGCGGCAACGCGACAAAGTGAAGGTGTTGCATGGGCAGGACCGCCTGGCAGGTGTCGCCGGCGTCCACCTGCCGCACGCGCTGGAGCGGAAGTATCCGAATGCCGGGTTCACCCTGGGCTGGCAATACCTGTTCCCGGCGGCGCGACTGTCCCGCGATCCCCGCACGAACCTCAGGCGCCGGCATCATGTCGACGAGTCGGTGCTGCAACGCGCGTTCCGTGCCGCGCGCGACCGGGCGGGCATCGCGAAGCCGGCCAGCTGCCACACCCTGCGGCACTCGTTCGCGACCCACCTGCTGGACGCCGGACAGGACATCCGCACGGTGCAGGAACTGATGGGACACAAGGACGTGGCCACGACCCAGGTCTACGCCCATGTGCTGGGCCGCGGCGCGGGCGGCGTGCTCAGTCCGTTGGACCGCGGCGGCGTGGCCGAGGGGCCGGCACCCTGTGTGGCTGGTGCCCAAGCGCCACCATCCCTGGCGTCACCCGCGGTCGATGCCCTGGCTTGAGGTGCACCCGAACGCCATGGGGACGCGCAAGCGCTCCGGTGGGCGGCGCGCTCAGCCTCAGCCGCCCTTGCCCAGCATCAGCAGCAGGCCCTTGGCCGCGGCGAGGCGCGAGAGCGCATCGGGCAACTCGAGCTTCAGTTTCAGCTTGTCTGGCCCGTCCATCTGGTAGTGCCTGGGCTGGCCCTGGATCAGCTTGATGATGGCCATCGGGTCGACGTCGGGCTTTTCGACGAACTGCACGCGGCCGCCGTTCTCGCCCAGGTCGAGCTTGCGGATGCCCAGCCGGGTGGCGTCCAGTTTGAGTTCGGCGATGGCGAACAGGTGCTTGGCGGCATCGGGCAGCAGGCCGAAGCGGTCGATCATCTCCACCTGGAGTTCCCGCAGCGCGTCGGCGTCGCGGGCGCCGCTGATGCGCTTGTACAGGGTCAGGCGGGTATGGACGTCGGGCAGGTAGTCGTCCGGGATCAGGGCCGGGATGTGCAGCTCGATCTCGGCGCCGCGCGACTCGGTGCCGTCCACGTCCGGGAGCTTGCCCTGGCGGATGGAGTGCACGGCACGTTCGAGCAGTTCCGTGTAGAGGCTGAAGCCGACTTCGGCCATCTGCCCGCTCTGGTCCTCGCCCAGGAGCTCGCCCGCGCCCCGGATCTCGAGGTCGTGGGTGGCCAGGGTGAAGCCGGCGCCGAGTTCGTCCATCGAGGCGATCGCCTCCAGGCGCTTCTGTGCGTCGGCGGTGATCGAGCGCTGGTCGGGGATCACCAGGTAGGCGTAGGCGCGGTGGTGCGATCGACCGACGCGGCCGCGCAATTGGTGGAGCTGGGCGAGGCCGAACTTGTCGGCGCGGTTCATGATGATCGTGTTCGCGTTCGGGATGTCGATGCCGGACTCGATGATGGTCGTGCACAGCAGCACGTTGAAGCGCTGCTTGTGGAAGTCGAGCATGACCTTCTCGAGTTCGCGCTCGGGCATCTGGCCATGGGCGATGCCGATGCGCGCGTCCGGGACGAGCGCCTGCAGCTCGCGCTGCATGCGGCCGATGCTCTCGACGTCGTTGTGCAGGAAGTAGACCTGGCCGCCGCGCGCGAGTTCGCGCTGGAAGGCTTCGCGAAGCTGGGCATCGTCCCAGGGCACGACGAAGGTCTGCACGGCCAGGCGGTGCTCGGGCGGGGTGGCGATGATGCTCAGGTCGCGCAGGCCCGCCATGGCCATGTTGAGCGTGCGCGGAATCGGCGTCGCGGTGAGGGTGAGCAGGTGCACGTTGGCGCGCAGGGCCTTGAGCGCCTCCTTCTGGCGAACGCCGAAACGCTGTTCCTCGTCGACGATGACCAGGCCCAGGTCCTTGAAGCGTACGTCCTTCTGCAGCAGCCGGTGGGTGCCGACAATCACGTCGATCTGACCGTCGGCGAGCTTGTCCAGCTCGGCCTTGATTTCCTTGGTGGTCTTGAATCGCGACAGGACTTCCACGCGCAGCGGCCAGTCGGCGAAGCGGTCGCGGAAGTTGCGGTAATGCTGTTCGGCGAGCAGGGTGGTCGGCACCAGCAGGGCCACCTGGCGACCCGCGCTGGCGGCGACGAAGGCCGCGCGCACCGCCACTTCGGTCTTGCCGAAGCCGACGTCGCCGCAGACCACGCGGTCCATCGGCTGGCTGGAGCCCAGGTCGCGGATGACCGCTTCGATCGCGGCGTGCTGGTCGGGCGTTTCTTCGAAAGGGAAGGCCGCGGCGAAGGGTTCGTACATCGCGCGGTCGACGTCGATCGCGAGGCCGGCGCGGGCCTGGCGCTTGGCCTGGATCTCGAGCAGTTCGGCGGCGACGTCGCGGACCTTCTCGGCGGCCTTCTTCTTCGCCTTCGTCCACTGCTCGCCGCCAAGCGAGTGCAGCGGCGCGGTCTCGACGGAGGCGCCGGAGTAGCGGTTGATCAGGTGCAGCTGGCCGACCGGCACGTAGAGGCGGTCGCCCTTGGCGTACTCGATCTCCAGGTATTCACCGGGCTCGCCGCCGGCCTCGAGCAGCACCAGGCCGCGATAGCGGCCGACGCCGTGGTCTTCGTGGACGATCGGCGCGCCTTCGGTGAGCTCGCCCAGGTCGCGGATGATCGCGTCGGGCTCGCGCCCCGCGCGCCGGCGCCGGCGCGGCTGGCTGGCGCGCTCGGGGAACAGCTGGCGCTCGGTGAGGACGGCGAGCTGCGGCGTGTCGAGCGCAAAGCCATCGTCCAGCGGGGCGACGGCGATGGCGAAACGCATGTCGCCGGCGAGGAAGGCCGGCCAGTCGGCCACCACGTCGGGCTTCAGGCGGGCGGCATCGAGGACTTCCAGCAGCGCCTCGCGCCGGCCCGGCGAGTCGGCGGCCACCAGCACGCGACCCGGGTAGCTGGACAGGAACGACACCAGCGCCTCGCCGGGCGCGTGGTCGCGCGCGACCACCGGCAGCGGCGGCGCGGGCTGGTCGCCCAGCGCCACCGCGCGCTCGCGCTGCGGATGCGTCTCGCCGCAGATCTCGATGCGACGGCCGCCGGTCTGCGGCGCGGTGTTGAGCTGTTCGCGCAGGGCGTCGGGCGACAGGTACAGCTCGGCCGGCGGCAGCACCGGCCGCTCGATGTCGTGGCGCCGTTGTTCGTGGCGCTCCGTGGTCTGCTTCCAGAAAGCGTCGGCGGCCTCGATGACGCCTTCGCCCAGCAACGGCAGCGTGTCGTCGCCGAAGTAGTCCAGCAGGGTCGCGGTCTGGTCGAAGAACAGCGGCAGGTAGTACTCCACGCCCGAGGGCGCGAGGCCGGCCTTGAGGTCCTGGTAGAGCGCGCTGCGCCGCGTGTCGAGGTCGAAGCGTTCGCGCATGGTGTCGAGCACGCGCTTGAGCGACGCCTCGTCGAGCGGCATCTCGCGGCCGGGGAGCAGGTGCACGCCGTCGATCTTCTCCAGCGAGCGCTGGGTTTCCGGGTCGAAGCCGCGGATGGTGTCGATCTCGTCATCCAGCAGTTCCACGCGGAAGGGCTGCTCTGCGCCCATCGGGAACACGTCCAGCAGGCCACCGCGAACCGCGAAATCGCCCGGGTCCAGGACCTGTGGAACATGGCGGTAACCGGCCGACTCCAGGCGTCGTTTTTCCGCGTCCAGGTCCAGGCGCTGGCCCAGGGCGACGTCGAAGCTCCCGCCGACGATGTGACGCTTCGGTGCCAGGCGCTGCATGAGGGTCTGTACCGGGACCACGACGATGCCGCGGCGCAGGCCGGGCAGGCGGTGCAGGGCCGACAGGCGCTGGCTGACGATGTCCGGATGCGGGCTGAAGACGTCGTAGGGCAGCGTCTCCCAGTCGGGGAAGGGCAGCACCGGCAGCGCGCCGCCCGGCGTCGAGTCGGCGCCGATCAGGGTGCGCAGGTCCGCTTCCAACTGGTGGGCGCCGTGGTTGTCGCGCGCCACGGCGAGCACGGGACCGTCATGGGCCCGCGCCGCCTGCGCGACATGCCAGGCCAGCGCGGACGCAGACGCAGGGGCGCGCCACCAGGCACGTTGCTGGCCGGGGCGGGGCAGGGGCGGGGACGGTACGGCGGTGGGACGGTCGTCGGAGCGGGGCATCGGCAGGGCGGGGGATGGAAACGGCGACGGCGCGGGGCAGCAGGCTGCCCCGCGCGCATGACGGATCGCGCAGTTTACCGCGCCGGTCGCGGCAACCGGGCGGTGCGGCCGTACCGGTTCAAGCGCCGATCAGGGCCCTGCCTGGCGGCCCGGTGATGGGGGCATGCGGTCCCGGTCGCGGGCGAGTCGGTCAGCGCCCCTCAGGAAGCGGCTTGCAGCGGCGTCGGGCTGAGGTCGAGGATGACCCGCACCAGGCCTGGCGCGTCCTGCTGCTGGTGGCGCACGAAGCCCAGCGACTCGGCCAGTTGCAACATCGGCAGGTTGTGCTCGAGCACGTCGCCATAGACGTGCCGGACGTGCTTGCCTCGGGCCCATTTGACGATGCGCGTCATCAGGTAGCGCCCCAGTCCCATGCCGGCGATGTAATGGCTCACCAGGATCGCGAACTCGGCATTGTGCGCGTCCGGGTCGAGCACGATCCGGGCGACCGCGCCCACCAGGGCCTCGCCGGGCGGCAGCGGTTCGGCGGCCACCAGGGCGAACTCGGTCTTGGGGTTGATCCGGGTGAAGCGCTCGGCAGCGTCCGGCGAGAGTTCCTTCATCGTGTGCAGGAAACGCTGGCGGACTTCTTCGGGCTGCAGCAGGCCGAAGGCGGCGCGGATGGGGCCCGCGTCCTCGGGGCGGATCGGGCGTATGAGCACCTCGCGCCCGTTGGGGAGGCGCTGGAGCTCATGCCATGGCGGCAGGCGGTCACGCGTAGCCATGGCGGGATCTTGGCACATGAGGGGTGGACGACATCTTCATCTGGCGATCACCTTCTCGATGGCGGGGAGCCGGACGCTCACCCTTGTTGCGGGACAACGCGCCGGGCCCGAAAAAGCGGACGCCGCGCCGCTGCCGGGGCCATGGAAACGCCCCCGGCGATGCTAGACTCGCGCAGCCTCAATGCATGGAATGTGATCATGGCCGGTGGTGGTGACTCGACCCGCGCGATCTTCTTCGCCCTGGGCGCCAATTTCGCGATCGCGGTCGCCAAGGGCGTAGCGGCGTTCTTCACCGGTTCCGGCGCGATGCTCGCCGAGACCGTCCACTCCCTGGCCGATTGCGGCAACCAGGGCCTGCTCCTGCTGGGCATGAAACAGGCGCGCAGGCCGGCCTCGCCGGAGTATCCGCTGGGCTACGGCAAGGCGATCTACTTCTGGTCGTTCCTGGTGGCGGTGATGCTGTTCACCGTCGGCGGCATGTTCTCGCTCTACGAGGGCATCCACAAGCTGCAGCACCCCGAAGAGCTCAGGCAGTGGTGGTGGGCCGTGGGCGTCCTGATCTTCGGCATCATCGTCGAGGGCATTTCGATGCGCGCCTGCATGCAGGAGGTCAACAAGTCACGCGCCGGCCGCGGCCTCTGGCAATGGTTCCGCGAAAGCCGGCAGAGCGAGCTGGTGGTGATCTTCGGCGAAGACCTCGCGGCGCTGCTTGGCCTGATGTTCGCGCTGGTCGCGGTGGTGCTGGCGGTGGTGACCGGCAACCCCATCTGGGACGCGATCGGCACCATCGGCATCGGCGTGCTGCTGATCGTGATCGCGGTGCTGGTGGCGGTGGAGGTCAAGGCGATGCTGATCGGCCAGAGCGTCGATCCCGAGCGCCAGCGCCAGATCCGCGCCCACCTGGAGTCGCGCCCCGAGGTCGAGCGGCTGATCAGCCTGATCACGCTGCAACTGGGCAACGACATGCTGGTGTCGGTGCAGGCGCAGATGCGCGGCGCCACCGACGCGCGCAGCCTGGTCGATCAGATCAACACGGTCGAACGCGGCATGAAGGACGCGTTCCCCGACATCCGCTGGAGCTTCTTCGAACCCGACGTCAAGGCCGGGATCTGATCCCGGCCCCGGGCGGTCCGCTCAGGCGGCGGATTTCAGCCAGTCCAGCCGCCACGAGGCCCCGGCTTCGCCCAGCGCCTCGGCCAGTGGCTTGAGCGCGGTGCGCAGCGTGGCGTCGAGGTGCCACGGCGGGTTGAGCACGAGCAGGCCGCTGCCGTTCATGCGCAGCGGCGAGTCGTCGGGGTGCACCATCAGTTCGGCGACCAGCGAGGCCTTCGCCGGCAGGGTCGCGGCCCGGCGGAAGAAGGGCTGCAGGGCGCGCCGGCGCTTGATCGGATACCAGAGCATGTAGATGCCCTGCGGCCAACGCTCGAGCGACTGCCGGAGAGCGGCGAGGGCATGGTCGAACTCCTCCAGCTGCGCTTCGTAGGGGGGATCGATCAGGACCAGGCCCCGGGCAAAGCGCATCTCGCCGATTCGCGGCGGGAGCAGGGCCTTGAGCGCGGCATAGCCGTCGCGCGCGTGCACCGCGACGCGGCGATCGCCGGCGAAGACCGTCTTCAGCGCATGGGCTTCCTCCGCCTGCAGCTCGCAGGCGGCGATCCGGTCGTGTTCGCGCAGGGCATGGGCGAGCAGCCAGGGCGAGCCGGGGTAGGTGTCCGCGCCGTGCGCCATGCGGCAGGCCTGTACCGCCTGCAAGTAGCGTTCGACCGGTGCGACCTGGCGCGCGCTCGCGATGAGGCGGCCGATGCCGCCGTCGGCCTCGGCCGTCCGCCGCGCCGCCTCCGCATCGAGGCGATACAGGCCGCGCCCGGCGTGCGTGTCGATGGCGAACACCGGGGTCGGCTTGGCGCACAACGCATCGCAGACCGCGAGCAGGGCGACGTGCTTGATGACATCGGCGTGGTTGCCGGCGTGAAAGGCGTGGCGGTAGTTCATCGGCAGGTCCGTCGGCAGGACGTCCATCCTACGGGCTCCGGCCGCGCAAGTGTCGATGCGCGGGCGAACGGGGTGCATGGCTGATGGGGCGGCGGATATGCTGGCCCCAATCCCCAATCCCCAATCCCCAATCCCCAATCCCCAATCCCCAATCCCCAATCCCCAATCCCCAATCCCCAATCCCCAATCCCCAATCCCC
>NZ_VICE01000014.1 GCF_006546775.1 Marilutibacter aestuarii | reverse complement strand
ATCATGGACATCGAGACCTATGTGAAGACGTACTGGGGCGACGATGGCCGGCCGGTGGGTCGCCGGCCCAAGGTCCCGCGCGCGGCGGAGCGCGACATCCTCGAGCACGGGCCACCCGAGGTGGCCGAGCTCATCCGCCAGTGGGATGCCGCTGAGGTCGACGGCCTGACACGCGAGCTTTTCAGCCAACGCAAGCGCGTCGCCGACGGCGAGCGGGCCCTGCAGGCCAAGGCCACCAAGAAGGCCGCTGAGGACGTGCGCATCGGCACGAACAAGGTGAAGGCGGCCCGGCGCCGGCTGGACACGATCGCCGGGAAGGCATCAGAGCAGGACCACCGGATCTACCCAGGGGTCTACTGCCCGGTGCTGGTGATCGAGGGCGGGAAGCGCCAAGTGAAACTGATGCGCTACCAGTGCCGGCCCGCGGGCAAGCCCTCGTTATACGACCGGAAGTACCCGGGCACCTACAACGCCAGGCGGGACAACCTGGAGGGCTTCTGGAAGGAGCAGTTCGGCTACCGCCACGGAATCATGGTCGCCGACCGGTTCTACGAGAACGTCGAGGGGCCGGACGGCGCCAACCAGGTCCTCGAATTCGAGCCGCGCACCGGTGAGCCGATGCTGGTGGCCTGCCTGTGGTCGCACTGGACCGACCCCAAGGGGAAGGAGCCGGGCCTGCTGTCATTCGCGGCTATCACCGACGAGCCGGAGCCCGAAGTCGCCGCTGCCGGCCACGACCGCACGATCATCAACATCAAGCCCGAACACCTGGAAGCCTGGCTGCAGCCGGACCCAGCCGACCTCGCCGCCCTGTACGCCATCTTCGACGACAAGCGACACCCGTTCTATGAACACCGGCTTGCCGCTTAGCGCTAAGCTCGCAATTGGTGCCGCAAAAAGGGGGATCTATGGACGCATCTGCAGTTGCCGCCTGGTGGGGCGCGATTGTCGCCACGGTTGTCCTCCTTTGGGATTTTTATAAGTGGAAGTCTTCTGGGGCATCCATCTCAATGAACTTGGTGCCCAACAAGCGACACAGCGCCCCCAGCCTCGGAACTCAAGTGTTTGTCGAAGTTTCAAACACGGGCGATCGTGCAACGACGCTCACACATCTTGCGTTCTATGGTTACAAGTCAAAGTGGCACCGGCTTGTTCGCAGAAAGAAGTATGCTGCACGGTACGTACCCCTCCCTTTTGGCGGACATCTTCCTTACGAGCTGAAAGTGGGAAGTCAATGGACGGGCTCGACCAACCAAGACGAGCTTCTTCATAAGCTGGACTGCCCACTGATCTATGCTGCGATAACTCACTCGGGTTCAAAGACCAAAGTGCTTAAGAGACTGCATGTAGGAAACGCAGGAAAGAGCTGACATAGTCAGATGCAAGACTGACGGCCGGGATTCACGCCAGCCGCTGCAGGTCGTGCCTGATGCCCTGGGCGTCCAGCATCTCGACCAGCCGGGCGTTCACCGGCAGCCAGTGCACCGCGTTCAGGTCGCCGGCGGCGTCCGCCCGGTTCGCATCCTCGATGATCTCGTCGGCAATGCCGGCGAAGGCGCTCCAGAAGTCGCCCTCCTCCGGGCACTCGACGCGCAGCGCGGAGAGCTGCGCCTCGAGCGCGTCGCAGCGCACGAGCAGGTCATCGAGGGAGGCGTAAGGGTTGGCATTCATGGGGCTAGTTTACGCCCGTGGGGTGCCACCTTGGCCAAAGCGCCGGCCTCGGCCCTGAGCCGCGCCTCGTGGCGGCAGACCCACTGTTCGATGCCAGCGGCACCGCTGGCCTTGCTTTGGCACCGCCGGGTCACAAGCGGAGCATCTACGGGCCAGTGTGAGTTCAGGCGCGCTATCCAGCCGCCATCCACGCGATCGAGCAGCATGGCCACCTGGACGTCGCCCAGCACCACTGCGGTGCCTTTTTCGTCGTACTGGCTGCGCTTCGTCCAATGAAAGCCTTCGGGAAGCATGCTCGAAATCTGCAAGGCGCCCGTCTCACATTCTAGGATTCGTACTTTGAAGCAATCTGAAAAGCTGGAAGGGCGCGCGGAACGCCCTTCCAGTAAACTATCATGACGCATAATACATTCAAGGAGACAGCTCAACTGTGCAACATTTATACCGCCACTGTCGATCCTCGTATTCATTCCTATGTGCCGAGTTAACGCCGATGATAACCTTGCCTGATGGACAATCTGCGTTCACAGGATGATCCATCTTGTTCCACATGTTGTTGTACGAGGGAAGATTCCATCCGATATTCGTAACATTGTAGGCATCTCCGGTTGGAAACTCGCAGTTTGACAAGATCACCTCACGCTCAGCCTGATGGCGGAGCATGTTTGAAAGCGAGTCGATTTGCACTTGCATGGTTTCGATCTTCGCATCTGTCTGCCCAGGCAACCGGACCGAGACATCACCCATCTTTGCCGTGTGAAGAACAAGAGAAGTACCTTCGTCGCCCAGCTTGTTGCAAACAAACATTGTAGATCCGTCGAGGTTTAGTTCCATCTTCTCGACAGGCTGACCTCGAAAACTGCATACCGCGCCGTTGCTTGAATAGCCCGTAAGCTCGACCTCCTGCCTTGGACTGGGCTTCACGTCCACAGTTACGACGTACGACGTCAATTGGGAATTGTTTGGCTCCGCGTACGCAAAGATCCTAGCGCGATCCAGCGCGGCCGCCTTTACAATCTCAAGGCAGCTCTGTGTCGTCTCTTTCATGTTTGCGCTGAACTCTTGACTTGAGAACGCCACCCTCCGGCTTTCCTCTGACATACCTTCAATATGTCGACAGTATCCGTCGACATAGGACTTCTTATATGCGAGGTCGGCGCTACCAGACCCAGAAACTGGAACGTAGTTGACTATTGTTGAGAAGGATGACGCTAGCCCAAACTTCGCCTCCGTGCCTTTTGACGTGTTCCTGCACACCATCTCCATGTGCTGCTGGTAGTTGTAAGCGGCTGCCATGAAACTCCTGGAATCCATCAGAGGCTCCCTTGCGAAGCCCTGGCATACCTCTGGACTCAGTGGGGATGCGGCATGCAAGCCAGTGGAAACCATAAACAAGACTGCTAGGTAGGCGATCTGTCTCATTACACGCTCCTTCCTTGCGAAACCCCTGCAAACCTGCGCAACGAACTTTGGGCGTGGATGAGGCCAACGTCATTCTCTTGGGCGAGGTGCATTGGTTCGGATCAGAGTGCCGGTGAGTGCGATCTGGCTATAAGAGGGGCTGGACGAGGCTCCCAGTCCCCTGCGGGGGAGACGGGGCCTCGGCCAATGGCACGCGGCTGATCGCGTGGATTGCGGCGGCGGGTTCGGTGTTGGCGCACCGGGTCCGCCGCCTCGTCTTTGCGGAACTACCTCATACAGGCCAACCGTCGACGAAGCCGGAGACCGACGCTCCAGTCATTTCCGCCGGATCCGTCCGCAGCCGCCACGACGCCGCATTCGCGAACGGGTCGGCAGCAACGAAGATCGATGTGCCGGGGGTAAATGTTGCCATTGGCGTCGTGCCCGCCACGGGGTTGCCGAACACTACCGTTCCGTTTCGTCGCCACCACGCTTTTCCTGCGCCAATGTCCAGCAAGAGATCAATGACGTCATTCGTCGCGAACACAACACCGGGGGACGCGAGGATCGCGTTATTGTTGTAGAGACGCAGGATGCTGCCGTAGTTTCCGAAGAGACCCCAGCCCGCCGCGGTTCCCCCTAGGAAGGACCCGGTGGGTCCCGAGGTGGCAAACCCAACGCCGCTCGTATCGAGCTGATTGAGGTTCACCAGCTGGATGCGCCACTTGCCCGCGTTCTTGCTGGTTACCGACCGGACCCACGATGTTGTTCCCGCTGAAGCGGTGACGACCTTGTTGGAATCGGAGAGCGTGGCACTGGCCGCCTTGTCGGCCGGGTTCCAATACGCGTAGGACGCCGGCGAACCCGCAGCCAACATCAAATGCTGATGAGCCAGGGCGCTCACGCCCGCACCCGCGCGCTCACGTCCCACGTGCCGCCTGCGTTGTTGGTCGTCGCGATCACATAGAGCACGGCGCCAGCGGTAACCGGCATGCTCGGAGCCGAAACGCCGCTGCCCCAGTTGAAGGACGCCGGCCATGCCACGGTGCGCGCGGTCGCGTCCTGTGTAAGCCAGAGCGCCAAGGTGCAGGCGGCTGGGACGTTGCTGATGACGAGGTTGGTGACGTTCTCGGTCAGGTTGGATTTGAAGTAGTCACCCAGCGATGCATCCAGCGTCAGCGTGCCTGAGGCGCTTACCGGGCTCGTCACGGCATTGCGGTCTACACCGGGGGCGGGATCTGGCTGCTGGACCGTAGCGACGATCGCCGCGTCATCTGCAAAGCTGCCAGCAGACGCCTGCAGGGTGACGGCGAGCTTGGCATAGCCACTGGCATCGGTGACGGCCGTGATCTGCCACTGCTGCCACACGTCGAGATCATCGGCCCGGTACAGGTACAGGTAGCCGCCAGGCTCGAGCGCACCCCACACGGCCGAATGGTCGCTTGCGTCCGCGTCGGCATCGCTGAGGTACACCTCATCGGCACTGGCCTGCGTTGCGTTGTTCCAGCGCAGGTTGCCGGCGCCGGGGTCGGCGTCTGTCGTGGCGCTGGTGTCGGCCAGGTAGTTCACCATCGACAGGGCAATATCGCCCCGAGGCAGAGCCCCTAAGTGCGATAGCGGGAGGCGGGCATTGCTGTTCTGCCCTGTCACGACCGCGGTCATCCACCAGGGCCGGACGGTACCGGGCAAGTCGAGTTCTGGAATCTTGGCCATCGTGTTATCCCATCAGATAGATCGTTGTGTTGTCCTGCTGTTGCAGAACGCCGCCCGACTGCAGTTCCCAGGGCTCTGCCGGAGTGACCGTGTAGGCAAAGGTGCGTACCTGCGCCTGCCAACTGGAAATTCCGTCTCGAGTGGCCTCCACTTCAACGCGCACGCTCCCATCGCCCGATGGCGTGAAGTTGGTGGTGGTGTCACTGATCCCGGACTGGGTCGCCTCCAACACGTCATCCAGGTACCACCTCGCGGTATAGGTCGTGCCCGCTTCCGGTCCGATCGAGCCCACGGTCTGATCGATCAACTGGTCGGCTTGCGACAAACGATCGCGGTGGCGCCACGTGGCGGTGACCAGCCCGGTCAGATACGCGGGTTCGGGCAACCCATTGAGCTCCAACGCTGCCGGCGGGTACGGTCGGAAGGCGCGCTGGTCGAATGTCACCGCGAGCTCTGAAGCATCCGCGAGCGGCAGCTCGGCGGTCCCGGTGCGCGTCAGTAGTTTGGCGTTCGCCTCTTCAGCAGTGACGTACTCCACCAGGTCGGTGCCCGACCAGTTGTCGAAGAACCAAAGGCGGGTGCCCGCCGGATGCGTCGCCTCGACGGTGTCACCACATCCCCGGCCCAGGCTCAGCGTCAGGGCACCTGCGTCCAGGGCATCTACGCGGCCAATCTCAGTGCCAAGCAGCACCGCCGATCCCACAGACACCCTGTCGAGCAACTGGCCCTCGACAAGCGTTGCCGACACGTCCATTCGACCGATCGGCGCAGCAAGCGTCGCCCAAGGACACCAATCGAAGAGGTCCTGCAGCTCGTACTCGCCGCCGGCCGGGCGCGTGGCGAGGCGGTAGTTGGTCCCCGCCGCGGGCCGTCCCCCAACGGTCAGGAGGTAGCCGGCCTCCTCTGCCAGCGCGGCCAGTTCAGCTGCAGGCAACGTGCGGGCCAGCTCCACATACGGTGCCTCGAAGGCTGCCTGCTCAGTGACCGGGACGGGCGTGCGGTCAGGCGGGGGCACAGGAGGCTCGCCTATCACATAGGTGGCCGCCGGCATCGCGAATACATCCTGCGTGGCCACCAACGAGATTGCGCCGCTGCGCAGCGTCCCTTTGCCGATGTCGCCGACGAGGCACACGCTGTCCGCGATCCCGCGCTTGGGGGCCTGCAAGCGAAAGTAGGTCCCGAGGCGCCAGTTGTAGGGCCGCCTGTTCGTCGTGAGCGTATAGCGCCAGAGCGGGGTCGACTTGGAGCGCAGGTCACGCTCCGCGACGCGCAATGCCAGGGACTCAGTCGGAATGGCGCTGTAGTCGATCGTCTCGGCATTGACGCCGCTGGCCTCAACTGCGCCCAGTGCATGCAGGGGAGCGGTCGTCCGCGCCTGCTTGGTCGAGGGGTCGAACCACTTCACAGCAACCTGATTGACCGCGTCATCCATGACCGTAGGCTCCGCCTCGAAGTCGAGGATGTCATCGTCGGTGAGGATGGGCAGGTCCTCGAGGACGTAGTTCCCTCGGACAAGGTCCACGTACCACTGGCCGTCGACTGTGCTGCGCGTGCAGTTCGCAGCGATCACGTTGCAGATCCGTTGCCGGAACTGCTCGACCGTCTCCTTGTCCGGATCCCACTCGGTGCAGAGTCCGAACGCCTCCCCGTATAGCTGATCCGCTGCGGCCCGGAAGCTCGCTTCGTTGATCAGCTCGACCGGCTCACCCTGCATGTTCGCGGCGGTCAGGCTGTAGTAGAGGAGATGGGCTGGGTTTATCGCATCGCCCAAGTAGCCCTCCACCATTACGTCGGCGATCGTTACGTCACGTCCTGGCCCATCTGTCCAGAACCTGAGCGACGCAATCGGCAGGGCTGGGCCCTCCAACGCCACCTCTCCCCAGACGGCGTCGGTCTCCTCATCCGTGAGCGTGCAAGTGAGCACCTGAAGTCGGGGGTCGTAGACCGCGCGGTAGCGAAACCATTTGCCCGTCGGAAGTTCGGTGGAACCCAACGAAGCGGTGGGCCCTCCCCCGGAGTTGTACCCCACGAGGGGGCGGAGACCACTGCCCGGCCAGCCTGCGTTGAATCCATGGATGTATGTGCCATCGGCACTGTAGACCTGGACGATCCCGGAATTGCCCGCACCGATCGACTCGACGCGAACTCGAAACGACAAGGCGCCGAACTGGGCAGCAGGGATCGAGCGGGCGATGATGCTGCGTGATGCAGTTGTGGGAAGCATTCGAATCTGGTTCGCCGACACGCTGAAGGCGGACTTCGAACCTTGGACTTCGGCATATTCCGCAAGGCCGGTGCTGAAAGTCTCAGCGAACGTAAGCGCTCGCCCTCCGACAGGCACCGCGGCAGTCTCCGGATACCAGCACGTGTCCCCGTCCCAGCCCTTCAGGATCCGGCGCACCATCACCGACAGCGGCTTGGGGTACGGGTTCATCGCGCCGTAGCGGCCGCCCTTGAACAGCAGCGCGGCGTGGCCGCGGTGCGCCGAGCTGTCTGGGCCTATCAGGCTGCTGATCGCGGGATTGGGCATCTGGTCGGGCGCGCCGAACATCAGATCGACGTCGCCCTGGATGCCGCCTTCGGCCTCCTCCCCGCCCCACAGGTTCGGGCGGTCGATGGTGATGGTCGCGTTGCTGGTGGCTTCGCCCGACCAGGCGTCGACATCGCCGCCGCGGATCTTCAGCACCGCGTCGATCGGGCCCTTGCCCAGTACCATGTGGATGGCCGGGTGGTACCAGTAGCCGACAGTCTGCTTCTTGCTACTGCCCATTGGCCGCCTCGCATTCGTGGGCCCAGCGCACCAGCGCCTCGGCCATGCCGTCGCCGGTGGCCAGCAGCACCGCCTCGTCGAGGCCTTCGCGGATGAACGCGGCGAAGTCCAGGCCGTGTTCGCCGAACCAGGTGCGGGTCTTGGGCAGGCAGAAGCCCGGCCGGGCGCGGAAGTAAGGGATGGTGCGCACGTGGCGCATGGTCACGATCACTTCTTGCCTCCCTTCTTCCGGATCGGTTCGGGCGTGCCGTTGGCCCAGCCGACGATGGCGCTGTCATCGACCCAGACCGTGCCGAACAGCTCCTTCAGCGCCTTGCCGTCCTTCGTCTCGGGCGCCTGCCCGCTCACGGGATCGGGGACCTGCGGCTTGGGCCGCGAGGCGTAGGCGATGTAGGCCGAGATCACCAGCAGCGCGATCTGGATGACGACCTGCACCCAGGCGCCTCGAGGCGCGCCCGGCGCGATCGCCACCGGCGCGGCCTGCCACAGCGCCACCGCCTGGACGGAAAGCACGACAAGCGCGGCCACCAGCACCGCTCGCCGGCAGGGCGTGGCGTACTTGTCCATCGCCCAGTAGCGCGCCATCCAGTACGCCGAGTGCAGCTTGCGCGCGATCAGCCCCATGCCTGGCTCCTGGGCAGCGGATCGGAGGTGGGCAGGTTCCTGTAGCCCGGGTAGTTCGCGCCGTTGCCGTAGCTGTCGCAGGCCTCGCTGTTGTGCGCGCAGCCGGGGTAGGCCGACACGTCCAGCCCGATCGCCAGGTCGGCCGCGCCGAAGTTCACGACGACGGTGTCGCCGACGTGCGACCAGATGGTGCGGCGCTCGGTAAGGCCATCGAGCCGGGTCCACTCGATGAACCCGCCGCCGAGGTTGCGCGGGGCCGCCGCGAACTCGGGTGCGGTCAGCGCCAGCCCGGCGACGGCGGTGAGCGTCGCCGGCACCTCGTGCGCGGCCTTGTCGAGGTTGCACATGCCCTCGCCCTGGCTGTAGACCGGCACGTCGCAATTGCGCCCGATGCGCGCTTGGCGGCCGCTGGTGCGGGCGTTGCGGTAGGAGGGGTCGCACGCCAGCTCGAGCGTGGTGTCGGTGAACTTCGGGCCCAGGACGCGGCCCAGCCACTCCACGTTGACCTGTTCGTCGGGGTCGCCCAGGTGCGTCGTCATCACGGTCACCAGCACCCGCTCCCCCGGCGGATACGGGTTGAACCAGTCGCCCAGCACCTGCGTGACCGGGAGGTCGGCCGCATCGGGGTCCATCCGGTACGGCACCGTCACCGTCAGCTGGTTCTTCTGAGGGCTGGCTGCCGTCTGGCGGATCTCCGAGTGCGAGATGCCGCCGGCGGCAACGTAGGTCTCTCCGCCGATGGTGAGGTCGCGATCGCGGCTGGTGAATCGCCGTTCGACCGCGCCGCGTTTGAACAGGTATAGCGCGACCTTGCGGCCGAAGAAGCGGGAGAGCTCGAGATCCTCAAACATCGGGCACCACCGCGGAAAAGGACAGGCTCACCTGCGCATGGCCATCGGCATCGGTGTAGTGGGCGATCTCCTGGCTGTCGGGGCCCACGCTCAGGGTGAGGTAGGAAATGGCCCGCACCTGGCCGGGTGCGACCGCGAGGCCCAATGGCGCGTCGAGGAACAGGCTCTCCGTGGCGCCGGCATCCGCCACGCCCGTGATCCGTCGATACAGCACGGTGCCGTCCCTCAGTTCGATGCGGAGATCCCGCCGGTTGGGCTGCAACGCACCCAGCGCCGCGTAGCCCGTCCACTCCACCGTCATCGTGGTGGACGCGCCTCCGATGGGCGCGGCCAGACGCAGGTCCTGCTTCCAGCTGGGCACCCAGACGGGCACCGCACCGCCACGCATCGCGTACAGGCGCGATCGCGCCGCGGACTGGTCGGCGCGGCCCCACAGCTGCCATCCCATCGAGCTGCCACGCAACTGCACACCCGCGAGATCGAACTCCACCGGATCGCCGAGGCCGTTGCTGACTTCCGCCATGAGGCGGTTGTAGCTGCCCCCTTCGTCTGCCCCATCGTCCGGGCGCCACTCCAGCACGGGGTGCCCCAGATAGGTGGCCACGGGCATCGCGGCGGGCCATGCGCAGGGCTCGCGGACCTCGAATCGGACCGTGCGCCGGCCCTTGTCGTCGGCGCGCACGGTCTCCTGCAGGCCGTTGCGGACGCGGCCGCGCCGCAGCGGATACAGACGCGTGCCGCGCGGCCAGGCCTGCGATGTCGGCGATGCAAGCACCAATGCGCCCGGATCGACCGTCGCCACCTCCAGGACCTCCCACGTGTTGACCCCGCCCCAGAGCAGGACCAGCCCGTCATCGGTGAAGTCGTAGCCATCGGTCGCGCAGGCGATGCTGCCCAGCCCGCTGGTCAGCGGCCCGACCAGTTGCAGGTCCGGCCAGACTGGCAGCAGCATCGCCTGGCCGCTCGCGGAGTGCAGGAGCGCGTCCGCGAAGCGCCAGGGCAGGCCCTCGTCGAAGACCTCGAACTCGAAGGCCCGCGCGGGCGTCTCGCGCAGGCTGGCATGGAACGACGCGCCCGTCGTGTTTGCCCGCAGCGTGTTGGTGCCCCACCCCAGCGACTCACGCACCGGCCGTGCCCAGTCGGGCGGCACGGTCCACGGCACGGGCCCGCCCGGCGTGAAAGCCATCAGCCCTCCCACCCGGAGCGGACGGTGTTCTGGTCCTCGATCACGGTGTTCACGACGGCCTTCTTGAAGCGGCGATTGCCGGCCAGCCGCTCGGCCACGTCATCCAGGTCGAGCGCATTGATGACCGCAACGCTCATCTCGGGACTGATCGTCGGCGCATAGGTGTCGTAGCGCGGCGTCGGCAGCCGAGGCTCGTTGGCCGACTCGAACAGGCCCCCATCGGCAAACCGCGTCCACCCGTACAGCGCGTCCATGCCGCGCTCGTTGAAGTCCTCCAGGAACGGCAGCGCGCCGGGCTGGCGCACCACGGCGGCCCGGGTCACGTATTCGTAGTCGGACAACCGCGCATTGATGCTGTCGCTGGTCCCGGTACCGGCGCCGCGGACATGGCCACCGGTCGCGTACCCGTCGCCACCGCCATAGGTCGCGGCTGCCAGCAGGCTAGCGATCTGCGCGCCCTGGGCGAACGCGGCCGCGATCAGGGGGATGTTCTGCGGGTATCCCGCCTTGCTGGCCTCGGCCACGTTCTGGCCCAGCGCCACGGCCGCCTGCGCCACCGCGAAGCCCTTGCTCAGCGCGAACAGGGCCCGGTAGGTCTTGCTCTGCTCGCCCCCGTAGGCCCGGGCGATCCCCGCCAGGCCGTCGAACATCTCCGACGCGCCGGCCAGCATCACCTGGGACTGGGCGCTCTGCAGCTGGCGCAGCTTTGCCTGGTGCTCGGCCTCTGTCTGCAGTTCCGCGGCGTTAAGTTGCTCGTTGGTGAAGTGCTCAGTCTCACGAGCCTCCCTGAGCAACTGGAGGCGCTCGGCGTACCACTCCTGCAGCTGGGTGCGGGCTTCGTTGATCTTGCCCAGCTCGCCGAAGGGCCCCGCCACTTCCGGCGCCAGGCCCTGGAATTTCGGCGCCTCCTTGAACGAGTCCTTGAGGATCCGCTCGAGGGCCTCGTCATAGTCGCCGGCATCGCCGATGCCGCGCTGCATGGCTTCGTTGAGCGTCTGCACGCGCTCGATCGCGGTGTCCAGCGCCACCTCCGCCGGCGTGCGCAGGCTGTCCAGCATCCGCTCGTAGGCCTTCTCGGCCTCCTCGAACGCCTTCTTCTGCTCCTTTGCCTGGTCACGCCGGGCACGCTCGGCATCGAGCAGCTTCGCGTTCTCGAGGAGTTGGGCCTTCAGCGCATCGTTGGCGCTGGCATAGGCACCGGACTGGATCTCGTAGCGGACGCGAGCCTCTTCGCTGACTCGAGTCTCGCCGTCCTCAACCTCACCCAGCAGCGCCACCTGCCGCTGCAGGTTGGCCAGCGCGGACTTGGCCGCGGCGTCGGGGTCCTCGCCCTTCTTCGGCCGCCGCTTGCGGGGCTTCTTCGCCTCGGCTTCGATGCCGGCGATGATCGCCGCCTCGTCGGCACGGATCTTGGCCACCAGATCCTTGTTGTCGGCCGCCATGGCCGCCTCGACCGCATCGTTGGCCTGCTGCCGCGCGGCGGCGATCCTCTGGGCGCGCTTCTCCTCCGCCGAGGCGTACTTGGCCGCCTCCTGGTCGAGCGCGATTGCGGCCTCTTCGGCGCGCTGCGCTTCGGCTCGCCGGTTTGCCGCCTTCTGCTCCTCGACATTGGCGTCCGACAACGCTCGCATTTGATCGCGCATGGTCGCGATTCGGGAGTTGAGCTCCTGATCACTGAGCTGCAGGAAGGACAAGCTGAAGCCACCACTTGCCCGGGTCTGCAGCGCCTCCTCCATTGCGAGGATCTGCTCTTGAAGACCGACGAATGCTTCCTGCCCGGTTTCGGCACGCCCAACACCCAGCATGCTGTCCCACGCTGCGTCGGCAGCCAGAGTGATGTGGCTCCAAGCCTTCTCGAGAAGGCCGAGGTTATCCTCGATCTGCGACGTGCGGCGCTGGACCTCGTCTGCGTACGTTTGCATGGCCAGCGTGGCCGCTTCCTGCGTGCGCCCCTGCTCCTCGAGAGCCTTGATTTGTTCGTAGACCTCGAGCGTCAGGAAGTGCGTCGCATCGTTCAGCGCAAGAACGGCCTTGACCGGCTCGTCGGCGAGCTTGGCAAATCGTTCGACGACTTCCTCTACCGCAACTCCGCCGATCCGTTGGAGATCCAGCGCGGCCCCAGTGATCGCCGCAACCTGGTCCGCAGTGAACTTCCCGGACTTCGTGATCTCGGCCAGGGTGGCAGCCACCTTGCGCTGGCTGTTCTCGCCATCGGACAGCGTCAGAGACATCTCGGCGAGACGATCTGAAGTCAGCCCCACGATTCCACCGGTCTCGATCAATGCCTCGTTGAAGGCTTGGGATTCTTTGCTGCCTTCATTCCATGCGTAGGCCAAGGCCGCAACAGCGCCAGCCGACAACGTCAGCGGGTTGATCAGCCCCAGTAAGTAGCCCCCCGCGGCGCGCGCCGCCGGCCCAATGCCGCCGAACACGTCCTTCAGTTGGCCGCCCTGCTGCAGGAATACCTGCAGCGGCCGCTGCCCGGTGGCCAACCCGGTAAAGATGTCGGTGAACTGCACTGGCAGCTGGCGCGTGGCCTGCTGGAGTTGCTTCGCCGACAGGGTCGCCTTGTCCATGGACTGAGTGGTGCGGTCCACCGCCTTCGAGCCGACCGTGCCTCCGGCGAGGTCTCGGTTGGCCTGGCTCAGGCTGCGCGCCAAGGACTTCACCTGTTTTTCCGTACGCACCAGCTCGCGCTGCGCCTCGCCGAACTCGGCGCGCATCTTCAGGTCGATCTCGAAGTCCCTGTTGCGGGTGGCCATCAGCCTTTCCTCAGTCGCTCAATTCGCTTGGGCGTTTCCTTGCCGCCCCAGTGCGCCACGGCGGCATCCTCGATCGCGTTGGCGCGCGTGCGGCGCTCCAGGCGGGCCAAGGCGGCGTCGTAGGCCCTCAGTTGACGCTCGGTGAGTCGCCCGAGGCGGTCGTGGTCTCCGATCCCGGCCGCCGCGAGCCGGGCGAAGAGCTCGAACCAGTCGACGCGCGATGTGCGGCCGCCAACGCCGCGTCCCGCATGTCCACGGCCACCTCGCGCACGAAAAAACCGCTGTTCACCGTGAACCAGGTGCTGAAGAACAGCTCCGAATCCGCCGGCTCCAGCCGTTCGATCCAGTCCGCCTCGACGCCGGCCGAATCGGCGGCGATGGGTACCACCACGGCGCGATGCTTGCCGAACAGGCGCCTGACTCGTGCGTAGCGCATGGTCCCGTCGGCGCAGAGCGTCACCATGTCGGCGATGAGGTCACTCGCACGCTCGGCGATCCCCAGGCCCTCGAGGAAGCCGTACTCGCGGAAGGTGACCTCGCGGCCGGCGATCTGCGTGGTGAAGTCGGGCGCGAGCGTGTCCAGGCCCGCCGTCCCCGAATCGGGGACGGCGGGAGACTCCGTCGCGGGCGCGGCAGGAGGGGTATCCTCCCGGGGCAACTTGCGGGCCATCAGGACTCCTGCGGGATTTCCATGCGACCGAAGCCGCCCAGGGTCGGATCGAGCGCGCCTTCGCTGTCGAACAGCGCGGTGCCGGTCAGGCTGATCTCGCCGAAGCTGGAGTTGATCAGCGGCAGGCTGGCGATCGGCTGGAACTTCACCCGGTACAGGTGCAGGCGCACGGGACTGTTGTCGAGCGTGTTGATGCCGTGCAGGTACAGGTAGCGCTCCGGCGGCGGCGCGGTGAAGAACGGCAGACTGATGAAGGCCTCATGGGTGTAGTCGGCCGTCAGCGGCTGGGTGTAGCCCGTCGGATCGATGATCCGGACGATCCCGCCGGCAGCGTTTTCCAGCACGAAGTCGCCCGAGTCCACGGGCGCCGGGGTGGCGTCGTTGAGCGTCAGCGCCGACACGTTGGCCCCCTTGGCCAGCACGATGCGGTCTCCCGCCGCCAGGGCATCCGGCAGCGGCTCGTCCATCACGCTGGCGCCGGCGACGTTGTTCGGCGTGGCGTACAGGCCCAGTTGCAGGTTCTCGGCCGTGCCGTAGCGCAGCACCAGCTCCAGGCTGACGCGGGTGGCCGTGGTCAGCTGCGCGGACTGCAGGCGGTTGCCCGAGTAGGTCTCGGTGCGGTCTTCGGTGTCGGTCTCGAAGGTCAGGTCACAGGACGACTGGTCGCCCACCCAGAACAGCTTGCCCGGCTTGGGGCCCGCGAGGCGGGTGCCGAGCTCGATACGGCCCTGGAAGCTGAAGTCTTTCATCGCGGCGATCTCCGGTTAAACGATGAGGTCAAGGAATCGGGGGCCGCAGGCCTCCGGTCGGGGTTCATCCGCTGGCGCTCTTGCGCCCACGGCGTTCGTAGGATTCGCGCAGCCGCTCGACCTCGGCGGCGAGCACGCCGCGGGCGAAGTCGGCGATGCGTTCGGGGCGGCGCCCCTTGGCCAGGGCCTGGGCGATCGTGGCGCCGTACTCGACGGCCAACGGCTCCCGGCGCTTGCCCTTGTAGCGGCCCGCCGTCATCGGCCGGGGTGCGCCGGACCGCGTGACGATCTGCGTGTTACCGCTCAGAAGGCGCGCCTTGAACGCCCCCTGGTGCAACTCGCGCTTGCCGCGGAAGATCGCGGCGGTCACGCCCTTGCGCACCTGGCGGGCACCGAAGTTCAACAAGCCGATGCCGCGGCCCCAGCGGCCGGACAGCGAGATGCCGTTACCGTCGCCGCGGACGATGAGGTCCTGGTTGATGCGCCCGGCCTTCAGGTTGTACTCGGCCTGGATATCGCGACGCGCGAACACCGGCAGCCGGCGCTTGAGGGTGGCAATCGCGCGGTCCTGCACGTATGGCAACTGCGCGCCCAGTGCCTGGGCGTTGCGCACCGCTGCCAGTTCGCCCTGCAGCTCGAAGCGGATGTTGTCCCGGCGCGTCATCGCCGATACCCCGTGCGCAGCATCGACTGCGAGGCCATCACGGGCATGCCTTCCGGCCGGTCCAGATACACCGCCTCCAGCCAGTGCAGGGGAAGCGCCCCCGGCAACGGGAGCCACTGATCCAGGGCTGCCTCGATGTCGTCGGTCATCGCCACCACCAGCGCGTGCGCGTTGTCGAACCCGACCGGCACCTGCGCCTCAATGATGAGGGCGAACTCACGCTGGCCACGCACGCGCTCGTTGTCGCCCACGATGCTGCCGCTGTAGATGGTGATCAGCGGCGCGTCCGAGTCAGTCTTGCTGGGCTCAATGCGAACGTCTTCACCGGCATCGGTGTGGTAGCCGTTTGCGATGCTGATGACCTGCAGGCGCGCCTGGATGGCCTGAAGGATCGCCCAGGGGATCGGGGTGTCAGCCAAGGAGCACCACCCGGGCGACATAGCCGTCGTCGCTGTCGATGTCATCGACCTTGCGGGCCACCCCATCGACGGTCACGAGGTCGCCGACCTTGGGCCGCCACTGCGGCACCTTGAAGCTCGCCACCGTGACCTGGCCGATCTTCTGGCCGTAGTCCCCGAGGCGCGCTACGCCCTCGTCGATCACCAGGCGGACCGGAACGGCCGCGTCGAGTCCGCGCTGGACGGTGCCATCGACCCCGAAGACCTCGAAGAGGCTGTCGTCCATGTCGGTGAATGCCGGGTCCAGGATCACAGCAGCACCCCGCTGGCCTTGTGGCGCTCGATGCATTGGGCGCAGGCCCTGCGGCCTGCCTCGCACTGCGTCAGCTGCCCCACCAAAGGGGCGATGACCTGCTCGCCCAGTTCGCGCCAGGCCTCGGGGCTGTCCGGGTCGCGGGGCGTCCACGCGGGCGCCTGCGTGTCGCAGGGCACGTAGCACAGCGCATTGCACAGGGCCGGGACGGCAGGCGACGGCGGGCCGGGGCGCTTCGGCCCGCAGCCGGCGAGCGCCAGCGCGAGGGCCACGGCCATCAGCAGCTGGCTCACGGCGTCGCCCCCGAGAGCCGGTTGAAGGCCTCCACCCGTGCCGCACCAGGGCCGCAGTTGCCCGGCATCGGCGGCAAGGCGCGCTCCACGGTCCGGAACTCGGTGACGCGCTCGCGGCCGCGCTCGACCAGGGTCGCCAGGTCGGCCAGCAGTGCAACGTTGTCGGTGTCTGCGGCCCGGGCCACGCCGTTCACGACGTCCAGCCGCCCGTGCAACGCGGCGATGGCGCCCGCATCCCGCGCCGCCTGCATGGCCGCGTCGCTTCGCGCGCCGGCCCCGCCGGCGCGGTACAGCTGCGCCCCGTTGGCCAGCAGCGACAAAGCCAGGGCGATAGCCAAGGCGATCGCGACGCGCGTCATGCGATTCGCCCCCGCTGCAGGCGCCAGCGCCACAGCCAGTGCGCCATGTGCAGCGCCACGCCGATCCGGAACAGGATCTCCCACCAGTGCGCGGGGTGGCCGCGCAGCTCGGAAATGGCGATCGCCATCGCGCCGACGGCCACGAATACCAAGGCGATCTGGCTGGCATGGTGGCGCACACAGCGCGGGCGGCCGTGACGCAGGTAGAAGTACATGGCCACGAACCAGATCACGCCGCAGGCCATCAGGTTCAACGTGGTCCAGATCCAGCTCATGTCAGGTTGCCTCCACCTTGCGCTCGACGAAGCGGTGGCCGAGGTTCCAGATCGACTGGAACGCCAATGCGCACAGGCCCGCGCGGGCGCTGGGGTCGACCTTGGCCGCCATGGCGCCCAAGCCGAGGAAGTCGATGTGCGGGAGCACCAGCGAGAACCACGCACCCGAGAACGCCATTGCCACGATCCCGAACACCACGCGCGGGATACGCGTCTCGGGCTCGCCCTTGCGGAAGTAGAAGCTCAGGGTCGCGCCCAACAGGGCCGCGATCAGGACGCCGTAGGGCACGCCCAGGATGACCATGCCCACCGCCCCGCTGGCGGCGGGGACCTGCTTGGACATGACGGTGGCGAACAGCTCGTTGCGCATCAGGCTCCCCCCTGGGCATAGCGCTGGTAGGCCGCCGCGAGCTTTTCGTCGTAGCGGTTCTCCTTGAAGGCAGGCCCGTTGTACTGGCGGGCGAACTCGTCCCACTGACGCCGGCGCAAGGGCCGGTCCCAACCCCGTTCGGCGATCAGGTTCGCCGCGAGGTTCAGGTGCGCGTCTTCGTTGTGGTTCATCGCCAGCACGAAGCCGTGCAGGCTGGCCTCGCCGCAGGCCTGGTAGTTGAAGCCCATGATCTGGAACAGGCCCCAGCTGCAGGACTGGATGGCGGCGTCGGCGTCCAGCTGCACCGCTTGGTACAGCCGCAGGTATTGGTCACGGGCGTAGAACTGCCGCGCCGGCATCGGCGTGGACAGCTCGGGATGGCTGCGGTCGAAGCGAGCGCCCGTGCGGCGGCTGAAGATGTGCGACTCGAAGAGGATCTTCGGCCGGCCATCGGGCAGGAAGCCCTGCCCCGCCGACTCGACCGCCACCACCGCGCGCAGGGCGGCGACCTCCACATCCAATACGCGCGCAGCCCGCTCCAGGCCACGGTCGGTCAGCCGGCCCGCCATCAGCGCGCCTCCAGGCAAGCGATCACCCCACCCGCCGCCGGGACGAGGCGGCGACGGGCGGGGGTCGCCCCAGGGAAGCGATGGCGGGCCAGTGCGCTCACGATCAGGCGCCGGCGACGCCGCTACCGGGGGTCAACTTGACCTTGACCGTGGTCGCGCCATTGCCGGCCGCCTCGATCGCGATGCCGAAGCTGTTGAGGTCGCCCGCGCCGCCGGCGGCGATGATCACTTCGCCGGCACCCGAGTCCCAGTTGACGGCAGCGCCGACCGGGACGACGGCGGTCGAGAGCTTGGGCAGTTCCCACACGCCTTCGATCTGTACGGCGCCGGTGTCGCCATTGGCGATATCGGCGATCGGAATGGCCAGCAGGGTGCCCACGATCAGGGGCACGCCCGAGGACAGGTTGGCGCCGGCGGTGTAGTCGATGACGTTGCCCGGCTGGATGAAGTTTTTCGCCATGAGGGTTCTCCGAGAATGGCGTTACGGGGAGGCGTGCTTCGAGCTTGGTGGGGCGGCCATCTGCCGCCCCACCCGTCCCGTCACGCGCCGGGGTTCTTCGCCAGGGCGATGTGGTCCACGGCGGCGGCCGCGGCGTCGAGCCGCACCTTCCATTCGGTGCCATCGACGTTCCAGCCCTGCTTCGATTCCAGGTAGGGCTCCTGGCGACCATCGAGGTAGCCCACGACGATGCCGTCGTAGAAGGTGGGGTCGGCCACGCCGTACCAGGCCGCCGGATCGGCGGCGTCCAGGCGCGGATCCTCGATCACCTCGAAGGTGTTGCGCACGATGTTGGGGGTCGTGTTGTTCTTGCTGCCGCTGACCTCGAACTGGCTTTCCAGGACGGTGCGGGCCAGGCCACCCAGGCCCACCGGCACCACCAGGAACTTCAGCGGCACGCGCACCACGTTGCCGTCGGCGTCCTTCTGCGTGGCCATCAGCACACGCATACCGTCGACGGTCGTGGTGCTGATGGTCGAGCCCGGGGAAACCAGGTTGTTGTGGTCGGCGTGGAACAGCGCGACACCATCCGACATCACCGGGTTGCTGGTGAAGATCGAGAACACCGCATTGCCCAGGGTGCGCTTGGCGGCCTGGCCCATCTTGCGCGGCACGTCCGCCAGGGCATTGAGGTCGTCGTTGATAACCGCCTGACGGGTGATGCTGAACATCTTGCCGTAGGTGACCAGGCGCAGCGGGCTCCCCGACTCGTTGAAGGTGCCGTACTTGTACTCGCTGCCTTCGGGCACGATGTCGAGGTTGCTGAAGCGGCCCAGGCCGGCGAGGCTCGTTGGCTTGAAGTCGGTCAGCGTGACCGGGCGGGTGAACAGCGGGAAGACCTCCGGCGATTCCTCGTAGCCGCGCTTGAGCGACTTGTGAGCGACGTCGCTCAGCAGCAGCGGGAAGTCGCTGGTGCTGTGCGTGAACGAGCTGGCCACGATCTCCATTCGGTCCATGCCGCGGGTGTTTACCCCCGCCGCTTCCGCGCAGGCGCGCGAGAGCTCGAACATGGTGTGGCCGCGGAAGGGGTTGTCGCCTGCCGCGCGGGTCACGCCCAGGCGCGAGTCGATGGCCAGCGCCATCGCCTGGCGCTTCTTGTCCCGGTCATCGTCACCGGCCGCCACGGCGGCGTTGCCGTTCATGGGCTCGCGGCCCTGGCCGATGAGCGCCAGGATGCGGCGGCTGACGTCGTCCGCGGTGACGTCCGGGTCGGCGCCGGCGATCACCTCGTCGTAGTACGCCCGCACGTCCGGGTGGCCCAGGTGCGGGGTGGCGATCGCTCGGATCTCGGCGTTGCGCGCCTGCAGGGCCGCGATCGGGTTCTCGGCGTTCTGCGGGTTGGCCGCGGGTTCGGCCGCCGCGGTGCGGGTCGGGTTCGGCATGTCGATGTCCTCATGGATGCCGGACACGGCCGGCGAAGTGGTGCCGGCGGCCGCCGGCGAACGGGGGGTGGGGTGTGCGGCAGCGGCGGCCGTCGCACGGGAGTCGCGCGGGTGAAGCAGCGCGTCGAGCTGTGCGGCGATGTGCTGGGGCGCTCGCGCGGACAGGCGCTGGAGAGCGGCCTCGCTCGCGGCGGCGTCCTCTTCGGCTTCCTCCGGCGCCTCGGTATCCACAGCCTCATCGGCCAGGCCGGCGTCCACGGCCTCCGCGGCGGTGTACCAGTAGTCCTTGCCCGACGCCCACAGGGCTTCGAACTCGCTGGCCGGACGCCCGCTCTTGCGGGCATAGCTGGTGGCCATCGCCTTGCCGAAGGTGTCCAGCACGTCGGCGTACTCGCGCAGCTCGGCGCTGTTGCCGTGGGCGAAGCCCCACGGCGCGTGCAACATCATCAGCGTGTTGTCGGGCATGGTGATCGTGTCGCCGGCCATCGCGATCAGGCTGGCGATCGAGGCCGCAATCCCATCGATGTGCACGTCGATGGTGGCGCCCTCGCTCGCCTTCCGGCGCAGGGCGTTGTAGATCGCCACGCCGTCGGAGACGGCGCCGCCGTAGCTGTTGATGCGCACCACGATGGTGCTGGCGCTGATATCGCCCAGTTCGTCGACCACCGACTTGGCGGTAACCGTGTCCTCCCACCAGCTCTCGCCGATGTTGCCGTAGATCAGGAGCTCGGCCTGGTCATCGCCGGCCTCGGCGCGCACCTCCATACGGCCGGGAACGGCGCGGGCGGCCGCCGCGGCCGAGGTACGCCGGTCGCCGCCGCGGCCCAGGATGGCGCGCATGGCCTGCGGAATCTTCTTCAGCTTGATGGTCATTCGGGCTCCTTCAGCGCGAGGGCGCGGGCAAGGCTCCGCCGCGATGCGCGCGTGTCGTCGGGGTTCGTGTCTTGAGGCGTCGACTGGCCGGCGGTCTGGTCGCGCCAGTCCTCACGCAGGCGCAGCACCTCTTCGGGGTCGTTGCCCGACAGCAGGATGTTCTGCTGTGGCGCCTGCCAGCCGCGGTCCTCCATCTCGCCCCGGGCCAGCGCTTCCTTGAGCGGATCGATCCAGGGCATCTGCGGCCGCACGAAGATGGCGGCCATCAGCTCGCGCTGCGTCCATCCGCGGGGCAGGCGCACGATGCGCGCCAGCAGGCAGGCCTGGACGAAGCGGGTCCAGATCGGGCGCATCGTGCGTGCAGTGAAGAACTCGCCGAGCATGGCGTACGCGCCCCACTGCTCCACCAACTCCTGGCGCTGCGCGGAATAGGTACCGTCGTAATTCTTCGACACGGAGCTGTGGCTGGTGCTGGTACCCCCGGCGACCCGGCGCAGTTGGTCGTTGATGTAGACCGCGACGTTCGGGTTGGGACGCTTGCTGTCGAGGATCTCGATCTGCTCGCCGGGCAGCAGGTCGTCGCCGATCATGCCGGGCACCATGGTCAGGGCACGGTAGGCCGCCGCCTCCAGCGCCTGCCCGGTGACCGGGTCTTTGCTCGAGCCATAGCCGCTAGCGTCGCCCTTGATGATCTGCGCGCACAGACTGGCGGCGACCTTTGCCGCGATGCGCTCGCTGTCCTCGTAGTCCTGGATATCGCGCAGCCGGTTCATGACGGGGGCGAACATTGACAAGCCGCGCACCTGGTGGATGCGGTCGATGTTGGCGAGCTGACAGATGAACTCGGCCGGCACGCGCTTGGTCTCGGCCTTCCAGTACAGGCCGTCGCCCGGGTGCTGCTTGTAGACATGCCAGGCGACCGGGCGCCCCCAGGCATTGCGCTCGACGCCCTGCCGGATGTTGCGGGCCTCGTCGTTGAAGTCGAGGGGGATGAGGTCCGCCTCGAGCATCTCGATCGAGAACGGCACCTCGGTGCCGTGGTCGAGGTACGGGATGCGGCCGGTCAGGTCCTGGAAGAAGGACTCGCCGTCGCGAGCGCAGCCACCGAACAGGAGCTGCTGCGACTTCCCGAAATCGTGCTGCCAGGTGACCTCCGGGCGGTCCCACCACAGGTCCCAGGCATCGCGCAGGTCCTGCGCCAGGCCGCGATCGACCTTGCCGCCGCGCCGGCGTGGCGCCGGGATCACGTCAATGCCCGACCCGACCACGTTCTGAACCAGGACCGAGAGCACGGTCCGCGCCACGTCGTGGTCGCGGCACAGCGCACGGGCGCTGTCGCGCAGTTGCTTGGCGTCCAGTCCCACGATGCGGTCACCACTGCCGTGGTCGAGGGCCATCTTGCGGCTGCGGCTTGGGCGGGTGGCTTCGTGGACCACCGCCTGGACGCGCCGGGCCGAGTCCAGCTCGCGGCGGGTCTGGTCGTGGCGCGCCTCCGCAGCGATGACCGCGTGATCCGTGGGGATCAGGGCCTGCAGGCGCTCACGGGCGACGGTGGCGGTCAAGCCCGCCATCAGATCCGGCCTCCGAAGTCGGCCTGGGAGAAGCGGCCCCCACCATTTGCGACGCGTGCCTCGCGATCCACGACCGCCTGCAGGCGGGCGATCTCCTTCTGGACTGCCTCAAGGTCCGCGCGCGTCAGCTGGCGGTCGCCGAAGCGCACCGACTGGCCCGAGAGGATCTTCGCCTCGGCGGCCAGGTAGAGGTCGAGTCGCTGTTGGTTGACGGTCGGCACATGAGTAGGTTGCCGGGGTCGCGCGGACATTCGTAGGCAAAACGTGTCCGCGACAGAATCTGAAAGCCTTGCCCTGCTTACGTTTCAGGATTGAGTGCGGACACGTTTTGCCAAAACATGTCCGCGGAGCACATTTAGGCCGCTTCAGCGCCACCTTTTGGTAGTCCGCCTGGTAACAGACGGCGCAGATGACGGACTGTGATTCCATGGCGTCCCGCGACGCGCGATGCGTCGGCGCCGTTGCGAAGCTCCACTTCCATCTGCGACACGTCGTACTGCCGACCCGGCTTGGGGATGTACAGACGCTCACCCGGATATTCGCGCTGCAGGTAGTCGACGATGACGTTGGCGAACGGCAGCGCGATTGACTCCGTCGCGCCCAGGTCCTCCACGATCGCCTGCACCAGCTCCGCGCGCAGGGCCTCGGTCTTGTCGAGGTCTCGGCTGTTGCTCATCCGATGTTCCACTCCCCATCCACGACGCCACCCCGCTTCGGTGTTGCCCGGGGCGGCGCACTGGCGGGCTTCGCGGGCGTCGATGTTTCACGGGAATCATCGGCCGGCTGGCTAAAGAGGTCCTGTGGGTCCGGCAGGAGGGCTGCTTCCAGGGCTTTGAACTGCGCCTCGCGCATTGCATCGATCTTCACCGCCGGTGCGTAGGCCGCCCACAGCGCGTAGACCAGCGTATCCAGCGGCTCGTTGTACGAGCCCTTCGGCCGGATCCACTTCTTCGCCGCCTCGTCGAAGTACTCCACCACCAGGCCCTCGAAGTACTTGGGCTCCAAGGCGCCCGGATCCGGCTTGAGCGGGTCGTACTCTTCGCCCCGCCCGCCGGGGAAACGAATCATGCGCGCGTCGATCGGATCCGGCTCACCGTCCTTGTCCGCGGCCTCTTTCGCCAGGATCGCCGACGACAGCCAGCCGTAGATGATGTGCTTGAGCACGCTGGTGCCCACGCCCCAGACACCGACGCTTCGCGCGAGTGTCTTGTCGCGGTCGTTCACCTCGGTCTTGGAGGGGCGGTACACCGCGCGCTCGGACTTGTGTTCGGCGCGGCCGCGGATCAGGTAGAGCGCCTGTGTGCGATAGCCCCGATCGACCTGGATCATCCGGTCGCGGCCCGAGCTCGCCACCTTCGACTGGACGAACTTGGCCGCCATCTCGGTCCAGTTGCCACCGTCGATCGCCACGGCGCGAATGTGCATCGGCCGGCCATAGACGTTGTGCCACACGCCTTGCAGGTACCGGTCGAGTTCGGCATAGCCATCAGGCTTGGAGGGATCGCCATCGAGGATGGCGTACTCGACCACGCGCCCTCGCTGGCCACGACCCCACGCCACCAACTGAACCTCGAAGCGGTCGTGCGCCAGGTCGACGCCGGCGGTCAGGATCAGACCCGCCTCCGGGACGACGCCGGCATGGACGCCCGGCTCAGCCAGCGACTTCACGTCCTCGGCGTTCTGGGTCTTGCGCTCGCCCTCGTAGACCTCGCCCAGCACCAGGTTGGTGAAGCCGGCCAGCTTGTCTGGGTTCTTCTCGGCGGCGGCGCGCTTGTCGGCGATCGCCTTCCACGAGTCGCCAATGCCCTCCGGCGAGTAGGCGGCCCAGATGTGATAGCTCTGGTGCGAGCGCGGAGCCTCCGGATTCGTGGGCTCCCAGAAGGCGCCGTCGGGCGCAGGTGGATCGATGACGGTCCGGCAGCACACATCCGCGAAGACCAGCCGCCCCTTGCCTTCTTGGGCATGGATCACTCGCAGCGGCACCTCACCGCAGTCCGGGCAGGCACTGCGCTCGCGCAGCATGGCCTCGCGATGGTGCTCGCGTATCTCGCAGCCGTGGGCGATGCAGGCAAAGAAGCCTTGCGGGTGCAGGTTGTCGGGCTTGAGCACCTGGTGCGCGCCGCATTCCGGGCAACGCACGCGGTAATGGCGACGGTCGCCGTCCTGGAAGTCGTCGTCGATCTGGCTCGCCCCGGCGACCGTCGGCGTGCAGGCCCGGTAGCGCTTGGCGCGATCGCCGTACGACATCGCGCGGGCGGCGAGCTGTTCGGCGGCCGAGCCCTGGCCACCGATATCGGTCGGCGACTCGTCGTACTCGTCGTGGAACACGAAGCGCGCGGTCCGCTGGCGCAGCTGCTTGCTCGAGTTGACCCAGATCGTCCAGAGCGTGCCGCCCGGGAACTGCTTCTCGAAGGTGTTGTCGCTCTCGAGCTTGGCCTGCAGCGTCGGCATGATCGCTACGGCCGGCTCGAATTTGGACACGCTCCAGCTGCGCGCCAGGTCCTTCACCGGCTGGGCCACGATCATCGAGTCCAGGCCTCGGTCGATCACGTATCCGACCCAGTTGATGCCGACCTCGGTGGCGCCGATCTGCGCCGACTTCTTGAACGTGACGTCGGTGACCCGGGTGTGCTCGCTCAGCGCGTCCATGATCTCGCGCAGGTACGGCGTGCGGCTGGTGCGCCATTCGCCCGGCTCGGCGCCGGCGCCCTGGGCGATCTGCCGGTACTTGTCGGCCCACTGGCTGACCGTCATTCGCGCCGGGATGGTCCACCCTTCCGCCCAGGCCGCGGCGACGACCGCGCTCGCGTCGGCGAGCTGGACGTCGAAGTCGACGTCGAAGGTCTCGAGCATCATGCGGCGTCCTCGGTCGGCATCGGCCGCTTTTGCGTCAGGGCGTGGGCCGCCTTCTGCATCTCCTCGCTGATCCGCGCCACTTCGTCGTTGATCAGTTGCTCGCAGGCATGCGGGTCGCTCTCGGCGGCCAGCTTCAGGCGCAGCTTGCTGCCCATCCGGCGCAGGCGCTCCATCGCCTGCCGCGCCAGCGTGAACGTGTCGCGGCGGACGTCGTGCGTGCGCGTCAACGCGCCCGACTGCTCGCCCAGGCTCAGCTCGGCCGCACGGGCCTTGGCCAGCCGTTCGCGGCGCATCGCCTCGCGCAGGTCGACCCGGTCGTGCAGGGGCGCCACGATCGCAGTAGGCGCGCCCTGCGCGTCCACGGGGGCCGGCTTGCCCGTCCGGTCGCCCCCGCGCACGGGATCGCTCGTCTCGGCCAGCAGCGCGTCGCTGGCGACCACGTCGATGCGCTTGCCATCCGGCGCCAGGATCAGACGGCCGTCGCGGCGCATCCGGCGCACGTAAGAGTCGCTGCAGCCCCGGTGCTGGGCGTACTCGGCGGTCGTCATGAAGCGGGATTCAGCGGTCACCGGAACCCCCTGCCACCATCGGAACCCCGGAACCAATAACCAAATCAAAAACTTGCACGAGTTTCGCGGCCTCGCTACCCGCACCAGCCGGCGCCCCGGGAGGACCCGCGCGCCGGTGGCCAACGGCCCTCGCGGTGTCTCGACCGACCGGGCCCTCCTCCCCCTGCCCGACCTCGCCCGAGGTTGGGCAGGAGGTTGGGCAGCGGAAACCCTTGCGGCTATTGGCTATTCCCAACCTACCCAACCTACCCAACCTGTTATTACACATGGGGAGAATGTAGTGGCGGACCCACTCCATACACGCGAGGGGCAAAAGGTTGGGCAGGTTGGGCAATGCCCACGGCGAAAGGCCCGAGGTCGGGCAGGAGGTTGGGCAGAGGTTGGGCAGCGCGCCCGAGGTCGGGCTAGAACGGGATGTCATCGTCACCCCCTGCTGCCTTGCCAGGCGTCTCGGCGGCCGCCATCGCGGCCCAGGTCAGGCCCGGCTGCAGCCATCGTCGCTCACGACGCCCGCCGGGCACGATACCGCGATCGTGGCGCCATCCCAAGCGCTTCATGATGTTGGCCACGCGCATCTGCTCCGGCCGGCCATGCCTGGCCGCGTCCACCCCAATGGCGAACAGCAGCAGCTCATCGGTGGTGGTCCAGGTGGGCGCCCGACCGTAGAGCCTCGACGGGTACGCTTTCTCGCCAGGGTCCTTGCCGTCGAGCCAACGCGCAACGCGTCCCTCCCAGCTGTCCTCGAAGTAGCGCGCCTCCTGCTCGTCGCCGGCGTCGTCGGGCAGGTCCCACCACTGGAAGCCCGCGCTGAACATCGCCACCGCCTCGGCCCACAGCTGGTCACGCGCGGCCTGGAGCCGGTCGAGGTCGATCTGCCCCCCGTCCTGGATCCGGACCGGCAGGAAGCGTCGGCCACCCGTGTGGTCGCGCAGGTACTCGGTCTCGTTCGTGGTGCCGACGAACACGCACTCACGGCGGTAGGACCGAGGCACGCGCTCGTACGGCGCACGGTACTTGTCGACGCGGCGGGTGATGGCGCCCTTCACTGCCGTGATATCGGCCTTCGTGAAGCTGTCCATCTCGGCGATCTCCACGCCCCAGCACCCCAGGATCACCTGGTAGAAGTCCTTGCCCGAGGGCGACTCCAGCGTTTCGACGTACCAGCTCGGGTTGAACAGCACGCCCATAGCCGTGGTCTTCTTCTTGCCCTGGATGCCTTCCAGCACCAGCATGAAGTCCACCTTGGCGCCCACCATGGGTTGCTTGGGGTCGAACCACAGGATGCGCGAGACAGCGCTGACCATGAAGCACTGGGCGGCGTGGCGGTTGTATGCCCGGTCCTCGACCCCGAACAGGTCGACGAACATGCGCTCCACGCGCGGCGTGCCATCCCACTTCAGGCCTTGCAGGTATTCACGGATCGGGTGCCGCCTGTGCCGGCGGGCCACGGTGATGACCGCCTTGAGGGCCATCTCGTCGCTGACCAGCATGCTGTAGCGATCGGGCCGCTGCAGCCAGGCCGCCAGCTCGCAGGCATCCGTGTCGGTGAACTCGTCGCGGTTGCCGCCCACCCAGGGCGGATCCTTGGCCAGCACCACCTGGTTGCTCGACTCGTTGAGCCAGAAGGCGCCGGCGAAATGGTCGTCGTGCTCGAGGATGAGCATCAAGTTGTGCAAGGTGCTCTCGATGCGACCGTCGCGGTTCGTCGTCAAGGCCACGCGCCAATCGCTGTCGCCCGGCGAGCCCCCGCCTGGCGGCGTACCGCCGCCGTCAATGACCTCCAATCGCTTCCGCGCCACGCTCACCCTCGCACCACGTCGATTTCAGCGACGCGATGCGCCGCCCAGGTAGCCAGCTGGCGCGGGGTCCAGCCCTCCGCCAGCGCATCGGCCAGATCCCAGCCTTTGGGCTGGCCGGCGGGATCCACCACGCGCATCGAGCGCACCCCGGCTTGCTTGAGGAGCTGGGCGACCCCGACGTGGAAGCGTCCCGCGTAGTCGCGGTGGCCGAGCATGGCCTGGCGGCCGGCGTCGTCCGCATCCGGCCAGAGCACCACATCACGCTCGGCCAAGGGAGACCAGTCGACGTAAGCCACGCCCTTGCCTCCCCCCGCCCAGCTGACCGACACGTACATGGGCAGCGCGTCAGCGCCAGCCGCGCGACATTTTTCGCCTTCCGACAGCAGCACCGGCGCGGCCGGGCGATCTGCCAGCGCGTCAAGGCCGAACAAGGGCCGCGGCCGGGGAAAGGGTTGGATGCACCACTGCATCGCCCCGTCAGGGCCGATACACCAGGTCACCGTCGGGGTGATCTTTCCGTCCTTGAACTCGCACCGCAGGACGTAGCCGATCAGCCGGCCTTGGCTGTCGCGGTAGTCGAACGCGGTGGCTGGCTTGAAGCGCGAGAACTTGCCTCGTTTCACGTTCCACACCGGCACGGTCCAGCCATCGCCCTGCACCAGCTCGGGGGCGTCGTCCGGGACGGGCATCAGCGGCACCCACTTGCCGCCCACCTGTTCAACCTGGGGGGCCCGCTGCGCGGGACGGGCCTCCGGCGAGGGCCGGAATGACTCGCCGCCAAGACGTGCGCAGGCTTCCTGGAACGTGATGTTCTCGTAGCGCTGCAGGAAGTCGATCACGTCGTGGTGGGCACCGCATCCGAAGCAGTGGACGAAGCCTTTGCTGGGCGAGACATAGAAGCTGGGCGTGCGCTCGTCGTGGAACGGGCAGCGTCCCTTGTATTCGCGCCCGTCCTTCTTCAGGTCGACGTAGGCACCGACGACCTGCACGATATCGACTTGCGCTCTCAGGGCTCCGACGTCGATCCGGCTCATCGCGGCCCCTTCCTGGGCGGCATGGCGGCTTTACGCTTCGCGGCGCGGTACTGCACGCGCAGGTAGTCGGCAATACGCTCGCGGCAATTGCGCGGCGCCCCGCAGTCGCTGTGGAGGCAGGCGTCCGGCAGCGCCGCGATCTTGCCAGCCCAGGTGTCCAGGGGGCCCGCCGCAATCTCGAGCGCCTTGCCCATGCAATGGCTCACGCTCATTTCGCCGGCTCCAGCGCGAGGCAGCCTTGCGGCAGGCGCTTGGCCGCATCTTCCGCGACCCACTGCGCGCGTTCTGCCAGCGCCTGTTCGTGGGTCATGCCGGTCGCCGGCGCGCGCAGGGCATCGAGGGCCCTTGCCATGCCTTCGAGAGCACGCCCCGAAACCCGGTGCCGCAACGGCCGGTCGCCGGCATGGACACCTCTCGGCAGGGCGCGGCGGGCGGCCATGATCAACGGCGCCACGCTCGCTGGTGCGCGGCCGCGGCCTCTTCGCCCTTCTGGCAAGGCACGCACAGCCGCGCACCCATCGCCTGCCGCACCGCCGCGATGGGCTCGCCACAGTCCAGGTTCTCGCAGTGGGTCAGTCCCTGCGATCGCTCGCGCCGAGCGTGGGTGCGCAAGGCGTTCTCGGTGTGCAGTTCGTTCATGGCTTGCACCTGGTCCATCTGGTCAGGCATGTGCGGCGTCCCCCTCGGGCAGCAGTGCGGTCACCTGGCGACGCATACCCAACAGGGCGGCCATCAGGTCGTCGGATTCGTTGAGGATTCGCTTGGCGTGCGGCAGGTCGTCGGCATTGAGCTTGCCGTCCGCCAGCGCCGGGGCCAGCGCCTCCACCAGCTGCGCAAACTCGGTCGCCAGCGCGGCCATGCCCACGGCGGGGGCATGCGGGGCGTCCTCGATCGCAGCAATGGAGAGCCGGCCCCGGCGCTTGGCCAGGTCGCGCTCGCATGCGCTCCGGTAGGGATCCGGCAGCGCCATCACCCATGCATCCTCGAGATCAACGGGCAGCACCTTGACGGTGCCATCCATGTAGCGGCGAAGGGTCTGGCCGTTCGCCTTCATCGCCGCGAGCAGGGCATCGCCCTCCCCCAGCTTGAACGGCACGTGGCGCACGTCGGGCGCCACGGTGGCGACGTAGTGCTCGGCAACGGCCATGGCGAAGCTGTTGGCGTTGGTGGCCGTCTCATCAAGCATGCGGCGCGTATAGCCGTAGATGACCGACTGCCGCGGCGGCAGAAAATGAGGCGCGGGCTTCATGCGCGCACCTGATGCTGCACGTCAGCATGGTGCCCATGACGAACATCATTCCGCTGCCCCGCCCACTGCGTCTGGATGCGTTGCGACACTTCCACTTGAGGACTGACGGGACCGCGCTCGCGGCGGTGTTCTTCAGTATGGGACCGGCCCCCGGTGTAGCCTTGGACACGCGACCCAGCCAACACAACACCGGAGACCGGCGATGCAAAACCAAGTTCAAGCAGTGGGCCATCCGTGGTTTGAGGCAGACGACTACGAGTCATTCAAAGCGCTCCTGCCGGAACGCAGGTGGCACCCGACCTTCGCCGAATGGGAAGCCGCCGCTGAGCAGAATCTCAAACGCCTCAAAGACCAAGGCGTCCGGGCCATCAAGGCCAAAGTGCGTCCCGCTGAGTTTGCCGCTTGGTGCAGGGAGACCGGCCGAGATGTCGACACCCAGGCACTTACCGCCTTCGGGGCAGAGGCGGCTTACAGGGAGATCACAGGCCAACACTGACAAGTACATCTCAGGCGGCCTCCGGCGTCGGTGCGTCCTGCGTGGGGCCAAAGACGTCGGGCTTGAGGACAAACCGGAGCTTGAGGGCGTGGCGCTCTTGTATCGGCCCCTCAGGCCACTGGTAGACGGCGGATGGCGTGATCCGGAGCGCGTTTGCGAGCGCGGAGGCATTGCCTCCGTAAGCGGCGATCGCTTCAGCCTTTGAGATGGGCGGCATGTCCATGGGCAACGAGTATAAGCATGCTTATACGATACGTGCAAGGGCGCTTATATGAGCTCCCTATAAGCTCGCTAACATGGCTATGACCCTGGGCGAACGGCTCACGCATGCACGCGTCGAGTCTGGCTACAACGAACCTGCGATCGCCGCTCACAAGGCGGGCATCTCGCCGTCTGCGCTCTATCAACTCGAGGACGGCACGACGAAGTCGCTCAAGGGGACGACTGCTGTGCAGCTGGGGAGGGTCTACACCGACTTCCGGATCGAGTGGCTCATTGACGGAAGCGGCCCCGCCAAGCGAGAGCGCATCGGCGTCGCTGACGAGCCCGCCACTTACGTCGCAGGTTCAGAGACACCCGTTGGATACGTTCGTCTCCCGCTACTGAACATGGAGGGGGACATGGGCTATGGCACCTACAGCGACGAGCAACCCGACGTCGTGAAGTTCCTGGACGTCGCCGAATGGTGGGCGCGCCAGAACCTCCCGCGAGACCTAGACCGCGTCAAGCTGATCAGCTCGCGTGGCGACAGCATGGCCGGTGTGATCAATCACGGCGACGTGGTCTTCGTCGACACCGGCATTGATCACTACGAAGGCGAAGGCATCTACGTCTTCAATTGGCAGGGCCGCGCCCTGATCAAGCGTCTCGTCCCCAATTTGCGAACGGGACGACTTCAGATCCAGTCCGCGAACCCGGCATACCCGCCCGAAGACGTGGCGCCAGAAGAAATCGAGCAACTACACATTGCCGGGCGGGTGGCAGCTTGGTGGACGCTCCGCAACTTCTGATCTAGTGATCTCAGGCATACGCCTGGCGGCCCGCCTGAGAACTCAGGCTTCAAGCCGACTACTTCTGTTGAGCAGCTAGCAGTTCTTTGGCCGCCTCTCGGATAGCGCCGATGACACCTGCACCGACGAAGAACACCGCCCAGATGAGGAAGGTGACGCCGGCGAGGATCTCGTGAATCGCACTCTTCGCCCCACCGAGTAGAAGCACGCCGCCGAAGAACGCGGCCAAGGAAATCAGCAAGAAAACAATCTGCACTTCGGTCTCCCCTGAGGCTGAATGCCCGACGATAGCAACCCCATGTATAAGCCCGCTTGCATATGAAGATGTAAGTGTGCTTATATCTGCCCTGCCGGCTCCCCCTAGGACCGGCAGGGCACCCGCCCCGGCCGACCCGATGCGGCCATAGGCGGACAGAGCCGGGCCCGGCGCGTTCTCCCCCAGCGCCGGGCCCGGCCGCCCTTCATCTTTGATGGAGGCGCACATGTTCGACACCACCGACACCCGCGATCTCGAGGCCCAGCACCAGGCCGTGCTGGCCGCCCTCCCCATCCCGATGGTTCCCACCTGCGTGCGCGCGGTGCTGCGCACCACGGCCCGCGACCACATCTATGCCGAGGCCCACCGCAAGTCAGGCCAGGCCCAGCACCGCCTGCGGCACAACCGCCGGGGCAACCGACTCCACCGCACCGCCCTGCGCACCGAAGCGCTGGCGGCCGAGTTACTTGCGGAGGTGCGCTGATGGCCACCGTCATCCCGCTGCGCCCCATCGAGAACGCCCTAGCGCAGGCCAACCGCCTACCCTCCCCGCCAGACCGACGCGCGTGCATCCGCGCCGTCCTGGCCGAGCTCAATGCCGGCCGCAACGGCCAGGCCGTCGCCTTCCAGCTGCAGCGCACCCGGCGTGACCTGGCGTCGCTGCAAGGCGGTGCGGCATGAATGCCGTGTTGGACACGCTGCGCGAAATGCGGGCACAGCTGCCGCCGGGGTCGCAATGCCCCGTCACCTTCATGAGCAAGCCGAACCCGCTCGCACGGCGCGCCGACGACGCGATCGCCGCCGTCGCTAGGCTGGTCGACTCACAGCAGGCAGACGCGAGGCTTGTCGCCCTCCTGCTTTCCTACCTCAACGACAACCTGTCCGAGCGGGAGAAGGGCCGTCTTGGCGCGGAACTGACGACCCGCGACCTGTCCGACCATGCGGAGCGTCGCGCCGCGGTCCTCGCCCGCGTCCAAGGCGGTGCGTCATGACCCCCATGGACATCAAGCGCGAGTTCGCGTCTTGGGGACCGGTGCGCGAGCAGAGCGGCCGCGAGTGGCTGCGCCTGTTCGGCGGCGACCCACCGCCCGCATGGCCCCCTCAGCCCGCGCCGGTGCAAGCGCAGGAAGGTGCGCGATGAACGCCCGCCTGCGTGCCTGGGCCGACTACTGGGTCCGCCTGTCGGCCGCATGGCTGGCCGACTGGTTCGACCTGGTGGCCGCCGACACCTGCCACACGATCGCCGGCCGCCTGCGTGGGTGGGCGTCGCGATGACCGTCCTGATCACCGCCTACGTCTGCCTGTGCCTCGGCTTCTGCGCCGGAATGCGCACCGCCGCCGGCTTCCTCTCCCTGGCGAACCCCAAGACCTCGACCGGAGGCCTCTGACCATGATCCAGCACAGCCGTCCGCTGCCGGCGGACGTCCCCACCTGCGTCCAGGGCCACCGCCCCCAGCTCGTCGAGACCCGCGGGGCCCCGGCGGGCCATCGCGTGGGCTCGCCCTGCCCGCCCCACTTCCACATCGAGTGCCATCGCTGCCGCGTGGCCACGGTGCCGTCGCCCAACCGCGCCATCACCGAGCTGCGCTGGCGCGATCCGATGGGCCACATCCCGCTGTCCGACCTGCCCCGCGTGCGTGAGCGCATCGCGGCGGTCGTCGCGGCCGCTGCCTGAGTCCGAGGATTCCATGACGACACTTCAGAGCTTGTCACCGTTGCAGCGCCGCGCGCTTCTGGCGGCCCTGGCATCGCCCTCCCATAGCTTCACCCGGCAGCGCGCCGGCTACGTCGCCGCCGGCGCCTACCCGAAGGCGAACCGCAGCCAGGCGCTGCAGGTGGAGACCTTCACCAAGCGCCTGATGCTGATGCTCGAGCGCGAGTACCTGGTGGAGTCCGATCAGCCGGGCTTCCCGACCCGCTTCGCCCTGACGTCCAAGGGTCTGCAGCTGGCGCAGGCGATTGCCGAGGCGGCGAAAGGCCCGCGGGCGGGCGCCGCATGATCCAGAAGGCTGCGTCCGCACTCATTGCCTGGGCACGCCAACGCGCGCCGGACTTCGTGGTCGGCGGCGTTGAACAACCTTACCTGCTGCGTTGGTTCCTGATCCCGCGCAATCCAGTGTTCAACGTTTACCTGCACTGCTTCCTGCGCGACGACGACGACCGTGCCCTACACGATCACCCGTGGCCCTGGTGCAGCATTCTGCTTAGCGGTGGCTACATCGAGCATACGATCGCCGCGGGCGGTATCCATCACCGCCGCGAGCGTAGCGCCCCCAGCATCAAGCTGAGCGGGCCACGCCGGGCGCACCGGATCGAGCTATTCAAGATCCGCGACTTCGTCTCGAGCCAGCCAAGCAATGACACGCCCCTCTCGTGCTGGACGCTCTTCATCACGGGGCCTCGCCTCCGCACCTGGGGATTTCACTGCCCGGAGCGTGGCTGGGTGGACTGGCGCGAGTTCACCGACCCCAACGACAAGGGCCTGACCGGACCGGGTTGCGGCGATCAGTCGGCGGAGCGCCAAGCATGACGGCCGGCAAGTCCACCGCGGCAAATCGGGTCCGCACCTTCATTGCCAGCCGTGCGAACGGCGCGACCACCGGAGAGGTCCATCGCTTCCTGGTCGGCGAAGGGCCCAGCCGGTCCACGGCCTCGATGCTGGCCACCATGGTCAAGCACGGAAAGCTGGACAAGCGCGGCAACCGGTTCTTCACCAATGCCGCCAGCTTCGTCGACCGCCGCAGTGGCATGACCGTAGCCCCGCCGAAGCCCGAGCCCAAGCGCGTCGCGCTCGCGCTGCGCGCGGGAGAGGTCGCCGCCGCGACCAGGGCCGCGCCCCACCGCATCCCGACCTCGCCGGCAGCGCCGCTGGCCACCGTGCGGGATGCCGCACCGACCGTCGCGACGATGTGCTCGGCCGTCGAGGTCAAGAAACCCCTGCGCGACACCCTCGCGCGCCACGTCGACGCCTTCGTCGCCGGCGGCGGCCGCGTGCAGACCTTTGCCATGGGCGAGACCGCCCACTCGATCGCCGAGCGCGAGCGGCAGGCCCAGGCCTTCCGCCGTGAGCGCAGCGAAATCCATCCCACGAAACGCGGCAAGCGCGCCGCCTGAGGACTGCCCATGTTCAACACCCACGACGACGCCGCCCGCGGCCCCAACCAGCTCGACGCCCTTGCCGATCAGACCGAAGGCCAAGGCCTGCAGGTCACGGCCGAAGGCCTGCGCGCCCTCGCACGCGAGTGGCGTCGCGACCAGCACGCCCTGCAGGCCGCCGAGTCCACCCTCGCGATCGCCGCCAAGCCCGAGCGCCTCCTGGCGCAGCTTGGCCGCGGCCATGCCATCACCCCTTCCAGCCGCTGAGGTCACCATGAACGCAAAGGACGAGTACACCGATCTGCGCGCGGCCGCCAAGCGCGGCGCTCGCATCCAAGCCTGGCACCTGAAGTCCGGCGCCCAGTCATCCGCCCAGGGCCACTGGGTGACCCTGCTGTCGACCCCGGAGCCGGCCTTCAGCTGCCCGGCGCACCTGTACCGCGTGCACCCGAACGACGTGGCGGAGGTGCCGGCATGAACGCCGTCTCCCCGCTCGCGCGCGCCGAAGCGGCGTCCCTGCAGCGCATCGCGCTGGCCCACCTGCAGCTGTCACCGCTCAACGCCCGCAAGACCCAGGGCGAAGGCGTCGAGAACCTTGCCGCCAGCATCGAGGCGCATGGCCTGCTGCAGAACCTCACGGTGCTGCCGGCCGAAGACGCGGGCACGTTCGAGGTCATCGCCGGTGGCCGCCGCCTCGCGGCCCTGCAGCTGCTCGACGCCCAGGGCCGCCTGCCGACGACGCTGCGGGAGATCTCCTGCCTGGTGGTCGACGACGCCGACATCGCCGTGGAGGCTTCCACGGCCGAGAACACGCTGCGCGAGGCCATGCACCCGGCCGACGAGTTCGACGCCTTCCGCCGCATGATCGATGCGGGCAAGCCGATCCCGGATATCGCCGCCCACTTCGGCGTCACCGAGCGCGTCGTCCGCCAGCGGCTGAAGCTCGCCAACGTCAATCCGGACCTGGTGCAGGTCTACCGCGACGGCGGCATGACGCTCGAGCAGCTGCAGGTGCTGGCGTTGACCGACAACCACGACCTGCAGAAGCAGGCCTGGGGCAAGAACCGCCAGGACTACGAGCGGAGCCCTTACCATCTGCGCCAGTTCCTCACCCAGAGCGACGTGTCGGCAGACGATGCCCTCGCGAAGTTCGTGGGGCTGGAGGCCTACGAGCAGGCCGGCGGAACCGTGCGCCGCGACCTCTTCAGCGATCGCGCCTGGCTGACCGACCGGGCCCTCTTGGACCAACTGGCCATGGATCGCCTCGAACAGACCGCACAGGCGCTGCGCGACGCGGGCTGGTCGTGGGTCGAAGCGCGCATCGATCTGGACTACGCGGCTCGTGCCGAGTTCCCCTCCGCTCCGCGGATCGACGTCGAGCTCGCACATGCGACCCCGGAGGACGCTGCACGTGAAGCGGAAGTCGAGGCGCGTCTCGAGAAATTGGAGAACGGCAGTGAGGATCTGACCGACGCCGAGCAGGAGGAGTGCTGGGCGCTTCAGGATGAACTGACCAAGATCGAGGATCGGAAGAGCGAGATCTGGCCGGAGCGGATCATGGCGCAGGCCGGCGCTCTGGTCACGGTGGGCCACAATGGCATCGAGGTCAGCTGTGGCCGACTGAAGCCGGGCGAGAAGCTGGGCAAGAGCGGTACGGTCACCGGCGGGGCGGACGCGAGTGCGCCGGCGAAGCCGAAGGCACCGACGCTCAGCGCGGCCGTCCTGCGCAACCTCAGCGCTCATCTCAGCGAAGAGGCTCGCCATCACGTGAGCCGGGATCCCCAGCTCGCGCTGGCGCTGCTGGTCGATCGCTTCGCCTCGGACCTGGCCGGCACCTTCAGTCACGCGCGACTCCTCACCGCGAGCGGGGGCCGGGGCGCCGATGCCGCGGCGATCGCACCGGACAACTACAACGCGTTGCGGCCGAAGGATGAGGTGGCGGAGGCCTGTCGCATGAAGATGCCCCGCGCCAAGCGACTGACCTGGCTGATCAAGCAGCCGCAGCAGGATCTGCTCGACATGCTCGCCTACCTGGTCGCCCAGAGCTTCGACGGCATGACTGACCACGAGCGTGGCCACGCCGGCGTCCAGGAGCTGCACGAGGCCATCGGCTTCGACATGGCGGAGCGCTGGAACCCCGGCTGCGACAACTTCGTCGGGCGCGTCCCGAAGCCCTACCTGCTGGCAGCGATCGCCGAGGCCAAGGGCAAGGACGTGGCCAAGTCGGTGGAGGGCCTGAAAAAGGGCGAGCTGGCGGCCGAGGCGGCGAAGTTGCTGGCCGGTACCGGCTGGCTGCCCAAGACGCTGCGCGGGCCGAGCTACGGTAGCGCGGCGAAGGGCAAAGCCGCCAAGAAGCCGGCGAAGAAGGCCGCCAAGAAGCGCGCCGCGGCGGCCAAGCCCAAGGCCAAGAAGGCGAGCAAGGCCGCGTGAGCGCACCACAGCTCGATCTGTTCGCCTTGCCTCCGCCGGCACCGCCGGCGGAGGTCCGGACTGCTGCGCAGGGCGTCACCTACAGCGTCGTCCCAAAGGGGGATCGCTTCGGGATCAGCTGGCGCGCCGGCGACGCGCACGGCGTGGTGGGCGGCCTGTACGCCTCGGTCCAGGAGGCCGAGACCTGTATTGCCTACCGCCTCGAGCTGCGGGCGGCCGGGATCCAGGATCCGCGCGCGTGGATGCGCATACCGCCGGAGGGGCCCATCCCATGAGCCGCCCCGCCAACCGCCGATTCCTGAACTTCGCGGTGCACCGCATGACCGATGCAGCACTCGCGGCGAACATCGCCGACCTCGCCAAGCGGATCCCCGCCATGCAGGCGTTGCTGGCGGCTGCACGCCGCGAGAAGACCCGGCGTGGGAAGCGCCCACGCGCCGAGGACGTGGGCCAGGGAGACGGAGAATGAGCCGCGCGCCCTACACCGAGGACGAGATCGAAACCGTGCGCATCAACTACGCGGACTGGCCGACCTTCCTCATCGCCCACCTCGTTGGGCGCTCGGTCGCGAGCGTGCACAGCCTGGCCCACAAGCTCGGTCTCCACAAGGGCCCGGGCTACCACCGCAACCCGCACGCACACCTCTGGGCATCATGGACGCATCCCAACACCGTGGCCTCCCGCTTCAAGCCGAACCAGGTGCCCCACAACAAGGGTGTGCGACACCCGCCGGGCTGGGCACCGGGCAGGATGGCGGAGACGCAATTCAAGAAGGGACACCGCGGCGGCCGCGCACGGGAGGTCTACCAACCGATCGGCGCCACGCGCTTCTGCAGGGACGGCTACCTGCAGCGCAAGATCAACGACGACAGGCCGTTCCAGCAGCGCTGGCGCGCGGTCCACGTGCTGATGTGGGAGGAGCACCGCGGGCCGGTGCCGCCCGGCCACCAGGTCGGCTTCCTCAATGGCGACAAGAGCGATCTGCGGATCGAGAACCTCGAGCTGGTAAGCAAAGCCGAGCGGATGCGCCGCAACTCCATTCAGAACCTGCCCGCGCCGCTCAAGCGCGTGATCCGCCAGCGCGCCGGCCTGGTGCGCTCCATCAACCATCGACGTAGGAAAGCCAAGCCATGACCCACACCGTTGAAGAGCTGCGCACCGCGCTGTTCGAGACCATGCGCGACCTGCGCAGCGACAAGATCAGCCTCGAAAAGGCGAAGGGCGTCGCCGACGTCGCCCAGACCATCATCAACTCGGCCAAGGTCGAGGTCGACATGATCAAGGCCGTCGGCACGAAGCGCCTTCGCCCGACCGGCTTCGTGGGCGAGCTCATCGAGCACGACCCGGGGCGTCCGGCCATTCAGGGCACCGCGACCCAGCCCGTCCCCGGCCGCGGGCTGCCGCCGGTGGGGCCGCGGGGGAGCCTCTGATCTAGTGATCGGCCCAGTCCTTCAGTTTGAAGACCTGCAGGAACTTTGCCAGCCAGGCGGCCACCCCCGTCTGGCAACGGTGGAGCGCTGGGCGCGAGAGCAAGGTGTGCGCTACCGTTATGACGGCAGGGGCGGCATCTGGACGACGCTCGATGCCTTGAATGCCGCCATCGGCCTGCAGGCCGCAAATGATGGCACCGCGACGCTAACGGCTGACGAGGTGTTCTGATGGGAATGCGAGACCCCGATTGGTTCAAAGAAATGAAGCGTGCATTCGAGCACCTGAACAAGCGCGTCCAAGCACTCGAAGAGGGTGCCCGGCGAAGCCATGCTCGATTGACCTTGCCACGTAGTGACGCTTGGGATCAGTTGGAGCGGCACCAAGAACGCGAGGTGCACTACGCGAACGTAATCCTGCTCCTGGGCTATGGCGGATTCTTCGCGCTTTGGACGACCGTTGCGGGGAAGATGCCCGCATGGCTGTTTGGCCTCTCCGGGTTGATGATCGCCTTTTCCCTGTTGCTGTTCATTAGTTTCGAGCTGGCAAAGACCGCAGTTTCATCTGCGAGCCTCACCCGCAGCAAGAAGCTTGGTCTCACGGCAAATCAAGCCATTGACCGATCAAATTTAGCCGTGGACGTAATCAATGGATGGCAGCCATGGATCTTCTATCCGGCCGTCATCACTGGACTCGGAGCAGGCCTAATCGTACTAGGCTTCTTCGGCTTCACGCTCTTCTCCGAAGCCTACTCGGCGGCCTCACCCGAAGACGCGCCGCCCGCAGCAGAGATTGCTCGGCCATGACCCGGGGTCGCAAGCGAAAGCATAACCCGGCGATCCCGGCGCACGTCGACCAGACGAGCCTGCCACGGGGCATCTATTTCGATGCGAGCGGCAAGGGCCGGTGGTACGTGCGCGAAGAGCACCCCGAGGGTAGGACCCGTACCGTCACTGTTGCAGGTCCTCGCGCACGCCTATCCGAGCTTCACGACATCATGGAACGACGCGCGGGCGGCTCCACCAAGGGCACGGTGTCCTATGTCCTCGAGCACTTCCACGAGAGCGTCGCGTTTCGAGACCTCGCGCCCCGCACCCAGCGAGACTACCAACGCTACCGCGATCATCTCGAGGAGCTGCCGACAAAGGCCGGCGGCAAGTTCGGGCAAATGACGGTCGACCGCTTGTCACCTCCGGTCATCCAGCGCCTGGTCGAGGTTACTGCAGCGAAGGGCCATCGGACCAAGGCCAACCACTGGCTGCGGTATCTGCGCCGCTGCTTCCGGTGGGGCATCAACCACGGCAAGTGCCTTACGAACCCAGCCGCCGGCGTCCAGGAAGTGAGCGTGAAGCCTCAGGTGCGCGTTCCGGATATCCAGACGTACAACCGGGTCCTGGAGTTCGCGCGAGCCCGTGGGGCCCGTCAGACGCGCACCGCGGGGTCATGCCCGCCCTACCTTTGGATCTGCATGGAACTCGCCTACCTGTGCCGCCTGCGCGGCGTTGAGGTGATTACACTGACGGATGCCAATATCACCGAGGCGGGACTTGTCACCAACCGGCGTAAAGGCAGCAACGATGGGCTCATGGCCTGGTCTCCCCGCCTGCGGGCGGCCGTCGACGCCGCGCGCGAACTTCGCAAGGCGGCACACGAACGCACGGGCCGTCCCGTCTTTTTGAAGCCCAGCGAGCGCACGCTGATCGTGGCCGAAGACGCCGACGCCCTGCGCAAGTCGAGCCTGGACTCAGCGTGGCAGCGACTGATGCACGCAGCGATCGCCCCGCCAGAAAAGGGCGGCATCATCACCCCAGAGGAACGCTTCGGGCTCCATGCCATGAAGCACCGCGGCATCACGGACACGGTGGGCAACAAGTCCGACAAGCAAACCGCCGGCGGCCACCGCTCGGCGCGCATGACCGACGTCTATGACCACGAGCTGCCCGTCGTCGCACCCCCAAGGGGGGCTGAATTTTCGGGAGAATTTTCGGGAGGTGGCGATTCCGAGGGCTCCGGAATCGCGTAACTGTCTGATTGGAATGGTGGGTCGTGTTGGATTCGAACCAACGACCAGCGGATTAAAAGTCCGATGCTCTACCGACTGAGCTAACGACCCGGGGGATCCGGAAGCCGCGGCATGGGCCGCCGTGGCCTTCGCCCGACATTGCATCGGGGGCGTGCATTCTAGCGCAAGGCCGCGCGGAGTGGGATACGGCCGGCCACGCCGTGCCCGGCCCGGCGCACGGCTCAGGAGTAGCGGGTGGTGTCGACCGCGTCCGCGGCGGCGAAACCCTCAGCGCGCAGGCGGCAGGCGTCGCAGTGACCGCAGGCGCGGCCATCGGCGTCGGCCTGGTAGCACGACACCGTGGTCGAGAAGTCGACGCCCAGGCGCAGGCCCTCGCGCACGATGTCGGCCTTGCTCATGTGCTGCAACGGGGCGTGCACCTGCAGTCCGGCGCCTTCCACGCCCGCCTTCGTCGCCAGGTTGGCCAGGACCTGGAAGGCCTCGATGAAGGCGGGGCGGCAGTCGGGATAGCCCGAGTAGTCGACCGCGTTGACGCCACAGAAGATGTCGGCGGCGCCGATCACCTCGGCCCAGCCCAGCGCCATCGACAGCATGATGGTGTTGCGCGCCGGGACGTAGGTCACCGGGATGTGGCCCTCGGGGGCCGCGTCGCCGACCGGATGGCCATCGGCGTCGGTCGGCACCTCGATGTCGTCGGTCAGCGCCGAGCCGCCGATGCTGCGCAGGTCCACGCTGACGGTCTTGTGCTCGACCGCGCCCAGGTCGCGCGCGACCCGCTCGGCGGCATCGAGTTCGGAGGTGTGCCGTTGGCCATAGCGGACGCTGAGCGCATGCACCGCATAGCCCTGCTCGCGGGCGATGGCGATGACGACGGCGGAGTCCATGCCTCCGGACACGAGGACGACGGCTTTTTTCATGGCGGGAATGGGACGTGGGGAATGGGGAATGGAAAAGCGGCGCCGCCCGCCAGCCGGGTCAACGGCCGGGGGCGTCGTCCCACAGTATCTTGTGGAGCTGCAGCTGGAAACGGACCGGCAGGCGGTCTTCGACGATCCAGTCGGCCAGGTCGCGGGGCTTGACCTGGGTGAAGCTGGGCGAGAACAGCACGTCGCAGGTATCCACGAGGCGATGCTCGGCGACCACCTCGCGGGCCCACTCGTAATCCGCCCGCGAACAGACCACGAACTTGACCTGGTCGTGCGCGGTCAGCAGCGGCAGGTTGGACCACAGGTTGCGATGCGCTTCGGCCGAGTCGGGCGTCTTGATGTCGAGCACCCTGGACACGCGTGGGTCGACGGCGGCGATGTCGATGGCCCCGGAGGTTTCCAGCGAGACCTCCAGGCCGGCGTCGCACAGCCGCTCGAGCAGGCCGATGCAGCGCTTCTGCGCCAGCGGCTCGCCGCCGGTCACGCAGACATGGCGGGCGCCCAGGCGCGCGACTTCGGCGAGGATGGCGTCGATGTCCCACCACTCGCCCCCGTGGAACGCGTAGGCGGTATCGCAGTACTGGCAGCGCAGGGGGCAGCCGGTCAGCCGCACGAAGACCGTCGGCCAGCCGATGCTGCGGGACTCGCCTTGCAGGGACAGGAAGATTTCGGTGATGCGCAGCCGGTCCGGCGACACGGCAGCCGCATCGGCGTTGACGGCGTTCATGCGGGAATTCTAGCGGACCGTGCGCGTGACCGCGCACCCGTCGCCCGCGTCAGCGCAGGCGGTTGAGCTGGATGGCGCTGAGGCGGTCGGAGGCGGTGCGCGCGGCATCGGTGCCCGGATAGCGCTCGGTGACCTCGCCCAGGGTGCGCTCGGCCGCCTCGAGCTGCTCGAGGCCGTACTGCGACAGGCCCACCTTCAGCAGGGCGCCGGGCGCCTTGTCGTGCGTGGGGTAGCGATCCAGCAGGGCCTGGAACTGGCCCATGGCCAGCGGGTAATTCTGGGTGACGTAGTAGCTCTCGCCGAGCCAGTAAAGGGCATTGGGCGCATAGGCGCCGGCGGGGAAGCGGGCGAGGAAATCCTGGAACAGGTTGGCGGACTGCGCGTACTCACCGGCCTTGAGCGCGTCGAAGGCGAGATCGTACGCCTCGCGCTCGTCGGCGGTCTGGGCGATGCGGCCCGGGTCGCCGTAGACCGAGGGCGGGGTTTCGGTGACGGCCGCCGTCGGCGACGGCGACCGCGTGTCCGGAGCGCTGGAGACGGGCTCGCCCGCGTCCACCGGCGGAGCCCCGCCCCCTTCCAGGCGATTGATCCGCCCGTCGAGGTCCAGGTACTGCGCCTTGCCGCTCTCCTGCTGCTGGTTCAGCTGGTGGTTCAATTCCTCGACCTGCGAGCGCAGGGCCTGGACCTCGGCCTTGAGCTGGCTGACCTGGTTGAGGAGATCGACGTTGGCCTGGTTGTCGGCGGCACGCTGCTCGAGCAGCGCGACGCGATCGGCCAGGCTCATGCGCTGCGCCTGCGCGGGTGCGGCGGCCACGAGGGCCGCCGCGAGTGCCGTGCATGCGAACAGATGACGCATCGACACGGCCCGCATCACTTCGCGGTGTACACGATCTCGACGCGACGGTTCTTCGCCCAGCAGTCTTCCGTCGAGTCGGTGCAGACCGGACGCTCTTCGCCGTAGCTGACGACGGTGGTCTGGCTGACGGAACCGCCATTGGCCTGGATGGCCGAGGACACGGCATTGCCGCGGCGCTCGCCGAGGCCGACGTTGTAGTCGCGGCTGCCGCGCTCGTCGGCGTTGCCTTCCAGGGTCATGCGCGAGGTCGGGCGGTCACGCAGGTACTTGGCGTGGCAGGCGACGATCGACTGGAACTCCGGACGCAGGCTGTCCTGGTCCAGGTCGAAGTAGACCACGCGCTGGCGCAGGCAGGCGTCGGTGTCGAGGTCTTCCGGCGTGTAGGCGCCCGGGGTGCTCGGGGTCTGGGTGGTGGCCGGGGTGGTCGGCTCCTGCGGCGGAGCCTCTTCCTTGACCTTCTTGGAGCAGGCCACCGCCGCCGTGCAGAGGACGGCGGCGAGGAGGGTCTTGCCAATGGTGGCCGGGGTGATGCTGTTCATGGTTGTTCCTCGTCGTTGCATGGGACAGGTTGATCGCGATGGGTACTGCGTTCTTGGACGTTCTTACTTCGTGTCTTGGATCCGGCGGATGGAGCGGCCGGGCGAACTCTTCCTTCTATTCATGCATCAGACCCCGTGCACGTCGGGTATAGCCGGCAGGCTTCAACGTTTGTCTCGATAGGGTCCCCAGGCCGGCTCCCGCACGTCACCGTCGGCCAGGACCAGGCGCTGGCGCACCCGGGCGTCGGCGGACACCGCGTACAAGACCCCCTTACGGCCTTCGCGCGCAGCATAAAGGATCATGCTGGCGTTGGGTGCAAAACTCGGCGATTCGTCCAGGGAGCCGGGGGACAGGGTCGTCCAGCGCGGCGAGCCGAGGCTGCTGTCGCTCAGGGCGATCCGGTAGGTATTGCCGCTGCCCTGCGCCGTGACGAGCTTCTTGCCGTCGTAGGACACGTCGGGGCTGGCGTTGTAGTTGCCCTGGAAGGTGACGCGCGTCGCGCTGCCACCGCCGGCCGGGACCTGGTAGATCTGCGGGCGCCCCCCCCGGTCGGAGGTGAAGTAGATGCTGCTGCCGTCGGCGGACCAGGTCGGCTCGGTGTCGATGCTGAAGTGGTTGGTCAGCTGGGTCAGCGCGCGGCTGCCCAGGTCCATGACGTAGATCTCCGGGTTGCCGGACTTGGAGAGGGTCAGGGCCAGGCGGCGGCCGTCCGGGGAGAACGCCGGCGCACCGTTGATGCCGCGGAACTTGGCGATCATCTCGCGGCTGCCGCTGCCGATGTTCTGGATGTAGATCGAGGAGTTGCCGCCCTCGAAGCTGACATAGGCCAGGCGGTTGCCGTCCGGGCTCCAGGACAGCGACAGCAGCGGCTCGGAGGAGCGCACCACGGTCTGCGGGTTGAAGCCGTCGGAATCGGCGACCATCAGCGCGTACTGGGTGGCGCGGCCGGTGCCGGTGGCGGTGACGTAGGCGATGCGGGTGAAGAAGGCCCCGCGCACGCCCAGCACCTTCTCGTAGATGGCGTCGGCGATCTGGTGGGCGACGTCGCGCATGGCGCCGGCGCGGGCGGTCAGCGCGAAGCCGAGCAGGCGCTCCTGGGTGGCGACGTTGAACAGCTCGTACTCGACCCGGTAGCTGCCGCCGGCGGCATCGACGACGCGACCGACCACCAGGTAGTCCTGGTTGAGGGCGCGCCAAGTCGGGTAGTTGACCTCGCTGCCGCGGCTGGGCCGCTCGACGATGTTGGCGTCGGGCAGGCTGCGGAACTGGCCCGAACGGTTGAGGTCGGCGGCGACGACCGAGGCAATGTCGGTCTCGGGTGCGGCGGCACTGCCCTGGTAGGGCATCGGCACGACCGCGATCGGCAGGGCCGCGGCGTTGCCGCCCACGATGTCCAGCTCCAGGCTCTGCTGGGCGGATGCGGCGAGGGGCAGCAGCAACGTGAGCAACGCGGCGAACCAGCGCAGGGATCGTTTCATGGGCATTTCCAGTGTGGACCTGTGAAGTGTTAACAGCTTCGGCGTTAAGACGGTCTCAAAGATGAACAGGCGCCAAGCGGGCGTCAGCGGTCGCGCGCCTCGAAATTGAGGATGACTTCGCGCGCGAACACGCTTTCAAAGCCCGCATAGGGCAGCGGCTGCGCCTTCAGGACGGCGGCTTCGATCGAGCGCCGGCCCTGTTCGTCGTAGGCGCAGGGCGAGGACACTTCGGCGCTCATCACGTTGCCGCCCGGCAACTGGCGGATCACCAGCCGGCAGCGCGCGCCCAGCGGCACGGTTTCCGGGCGGGTCCACTTGGACAGGATCGCCTGGGTCAGCGCTCCCTGGTACTGGGCCAGCAGGCCGGTGTCGGTGCCACCCTGCCCCGCCGGCGCGCTCGCCGCGCTGCTGGACGCGGTACGCGCCTGGGCGTCGGCGATCTGCTTGAGCTTCTGCTCGGCGAGTTGGGCCTCGCGCGCGGCCGCCTCGCGCTGGCGACGGATGTCGGCCAGCTTGGCTTCGCGGTCCTTCCGCGCCTGCTCCTCGGCCAGGCGACGGCGGCGCTCGGCCTCTTCCTGCCGCGTGCGCTCGGTCAGGTCGACCTGGTCCTGGCGGCGCTTGGCCTCCTGGGTCTTCTCCTCCTCCGCCGGCGTGGGCGTCGGCAGGTCGGTCACCTCGTCCTGGTTGGTGTCGTCCGGTTCGGGGATGAAGTCCTGCGCCGCCGGCTGCGGCGGGTTGGGCGCATCCTCGGGCACCGGCTCGGGCAGCGGCTGCGGCGGCGGCGCGGTCTCTTCCGCGGCCGGCTCGGCGACCGGTTCGGGCAGGGGCTCGACCGGGTCGGGCCGGTTGGCCAGCGTGCGCTGCATTTCCGAGGACAGCGCGTTCGCGTCGACCAGTTCGGCCGAGATCGGCGAGCCCATCGCCTGCACCTGCCGGTTGTCGCGATCCCACCACAGGCCCGCGACCAACAACAGGAACAACACGGCGTGCAGGCCGACCGCGAGGATCACGGCCAACGTGGTGTCGGCGCGATTCTCCTGCATCAGCGCTCGTCCCTCTGCGCGCTCATCATGCCCACGCGCTCGACCTTGGCTTCCTGCAGGGCGTTCATCGCGTCGTAGACGGTCTGGTAGCTGGCCGAACCGTCACCGGCGACGAACACCGGCACGTCCGGGTTCTGCGCCACGATCGCGCTCATCTTGGCGATCAGCTGGTCGCGCGTGACCGCTTCGTTGCTTCCCGGCTCCAGCACCAGGGAATAGTTGCCGTCGCGATCGACGGTGACGACGATCGGGTCCTTCTTCTCCTGCATGGACTTGGCGTTGGACTTGGGCAGCTCGATGTCGACGCCCAGGTTCAGCAGCGGCGCGGTGACCATGAAGATGATCAGCAGCACCAGCATCACGTCGATGTAGGGCACGACGTTGATCTCGGCCTTGAGTTTGCGTTTGCGCTTGCGTCGCGCGGCGATGCCGGACATGGCATTCCTCTCGTGTTCGTGGGATCCAACGCCCGAAGGCAGGGGGCGGGGTCAGTCCTGCGACTGGCGCTCGAGGATCGAGGCGAACTCGTCGGCGAACGCGTCGTAACGGCCACCGATGCGCTCGACCTTGGTCGCGTAGCGGTTGTAGGCCCAGACCGCCGGGATCGCGGCGAACAGGCCCATCGCGGTGGCGATCAGGGCCTCCGAGATGCCCGGCGCGACGGTGGCGATGGTCGCCTCCTTCATGTTGGCCAGGCCGTGGAACGAGATCATGATGCCCCACACCGTGCCGAACAGGCCGATGTAGGGCGAGATGGAGCCGACGTTGGCCAGGAACTCGAGGTTCTGCTCCAGGCCGTCGAGCTCGCGCGAGGCGGCCACGCGCATGCCGCGCTGCGCGCCTTCGAGCTGGGTCTTGCTGTCGATGCCGCGGCGCTGGCGCTGGCGCCCGAACTCCCGGAACCCGGCCTCGAAGATCGACTCCATGCCGCCGATCGCGCGGCTGCGCTCGGTGGCGCCGGCGTACAGCTTGGTCAGCTCGGTGCCCGACCAGAAGCGTTCCTCGAACTGCTCGGCCTCGCGTTCGGCGCGGTCCAGCACGCGCTTCTTGCGGAAGATGATCACCCACGACGCGATGGACGCGAACAGCAGGACCAGCATCACCGCCTGCACCGGCAGGCTGGCATGCAGGATCAGGTTGACCACGTTGAGGTCGCCGCCCGCCTCGGTCACGTTGGCGGCCTGGCTCAGGGCGCTCGTGGCCGCCTGCGCAGCCTCCTCGGGCAGCGGTTCCACGGCGGTGGCCAGCAGCGTGCTCGACAATGGGATCATGCGTGTGTTCTCCGTGCCCGTCTGGGCGTGTTTCGATTGCGGATCAGGGCGAGGGGGTTTCGAGTGACTTGAGCTGGTCGTACAGGGGCTGCGGGATCGCGCGGGGCCGGAAGCCGGCGGCGTCCAGGGCCGCGATGCGCACCTGCGCCACCACCAGCACCTCGTCGCCACGGCGCACTTCCTGTGCGAACACCATGCTCGCGCGCCGCACCTGCCGGAGCACCGCGCTCACCTCGAGCGCGTCGTCCAGGCGCGCCGGCTTGAGGTAGTCCACGGCGATCCCGCGCACCGCGAACACCAGGTCCTCCCGGGTGCGCAAGGCATCCTGGCCGTGGCCATGGCTGCGCATCCATTCGGTCCGGGCGCGTTCGAGGTACGCGACGTAGTTCGCGTGGTAGACCACGCCACCCGCGTCGGTATCTTCCCAGTAAATCCTGATCGGTAGGCTGAACATTGGTTTAAGAGCGTGAATGGGAGTGCGCCAGTGTGACCCAGGCCAGCCCCGGCCTCCGGAACTGCCGGCTCAGGCGACCGGCGGGTCGGCCTCGACGAACAGGTCCGCATCCCGTCCGGTGGGCTTCAGGCCGACGTGGCGATAGGCCTTGTGGGTCGCCATGCGGCCGCGGGCCGTGCGGACCAGGTAGCCCTGCTGGATCAGGTAGGGCTCGATGACGTCCTCGAGCGTGCCCCGTTCCTCGCTCAGCGCCGCGGCCAGCGACTCCACCCCGACCGGGCCGCCATCGAAGTTCTCGATGATGGTCACCAGCAGGCGGCGGTCGAGCTCGTCGAAGCCCTGGGGGTCGACCTTCAGCATCGCCATCGCGGCATCGGCGACTTCGCGGCTGATCGAACCGTTGGCGCGCACCTGGGCGAAGTCGCGGACGCGTCGCAGCAGGCGGTTGGCGATGCGCGGGGTTCCGCGCGAGCGCCGCGCGATCTCCGCGGCGCCTTCGGCGACGCAGTCGATCCCCAGGATCTGCGCCGAGCGGCGCACGATCCGGGTCAGTTCCTCGGCGTTGTAGAACTCCAGGCGCTGGACGATGCCGAAGCGGTCGCGCAGCGGCGCGGTCAGCAGGCCGGCGCGGGTCGTGGCGCCGATCAGGGTGAAGGGCGGCAGGTCCAGCTTGATCGAACGCGCGGCCGGGCCTTCGCCGATCATGATGTCGATCTGGAAGTCCTCCATCGCCGGGTACAGCACTTCCTCCACCACGGGCGACAGGCGATGGATCTCGTCGACGAACAACACGTCGTGCGGCTGCAGGTTGGTCAGCAGCGCGGCCAGGTCCCCGGCCTTCTCGATGACCGGGCCGGAGGTCACGCGCAGGTTGACGCCCAGCTCATTGGCGATGACGTGGCTCAGGGTGGTCTTGCCCAGCCCGGGCGGCCCGAAGATCAGCACGTGGTCGAGGGCCTCGCCGCGCCCCTTCGCCGCCTCGATGTAGATGTTCATCTGCTCGCGCACGGGCTGCTGGCCCAGGTACTCGTCCAGGCGCTTGGGTCGGATCGACGCCTCCAGGGCGTCGTCCTCGCGCGTGGCGTCGGCGGCGATGATGCGGTCTTCGGTCATCGGCGCATGGTCGCACGGGAGCCGCTCCACGCGCACCCTTCACGGCGCGACGTGGCATCATCCGCCGCTCGACGTGCCCGCCCCGGGCCCGTACAGGACCCCTGGCAGTGCTGCGACACGGTTTCCGCCACCCGGCCCGGGTGGTGCCGCTGGCCTTCTTCGGCGCGATCGTGCTGGGAACCGCCCTGCTCATGCTCCCCGTCTCGCACGCGGGCGACGGTGGCACCCACTGGCTGACCGCCTTGTTCACCGCGACCTCGGCGGTCTGCGTGACGGGCCTGGCCGTCGTGGACACCCCGACCCACTGGTCCACCTTCGGCCAGGTGGTCATCATGGTCCTGTTCCAGCTGGGCGGTTTCGGCATGATGACTGGCGCCACGCTGCTGAGCCTGCTGGTGGCGGGCAGGTTGCGCCTGGGGACGCGCCTGATCGCGCAGGCGGAAACGCGCAGCACCGGACTGGGCAATGTCCCTGAGCTGGTCCGGCTGGTCGTCCTGGTCACCGCCGGCATCGAACTCGCCCTCGCCGCCATCCTCGCCGCCCGCCTGCATTTCGCCTATGGCGAGCCCTGGGGCGCCGCCGCATGGCACGGCCTGTTCCATTCGATATCGGCCTTCAACAACGCCGGGTTCTCGACCTGGTCGGACAGCCTCACCCGTTTCGCCACCGATCCGTTGGTGCTGGTCCCGGTGATGGGCGCGATCGTCCTGGGCGGCCTCGGCTTCCCGGTGCTGCAGGAGCTGCGACGCGAGCCGCTGCACTGGGCCCGGTGGTCGGTGCACACCAAGATCACCCTGCTGGGCACGGCCATCCTGTTCACCGGCGGCATGGCGATGATCCTGCTCTACGAATGGCACGCCACCCTCGCCCCGTTCGCCACGCCCGCCAAGGTCCTGGCCGCGGCCTTCCACTCGGTCAGCGCCCGCACCGCCGGGTTCAACGTGGTCGACGTCGGCGCCATGCAGCAGGAAACCCTCGCCGTCCACTACGTGCTCATGTTCATCGGCGGCGGCAGCGCTGGCACCGCGGGCGGCATCAAGGTCACCACCTTCCTGTTGCTGGGCTTCGTGGTCTGGGCCGAAGTCCGAGGCAGCCGCGACACGATCGCGTTCCGACGGCGGATCTCGTCCGAGACCCAGCGGCAGGCACTATCGGTGGTGTTGCTGGGGCTGACCGTGCTCGCCATCGCCACCCTGGCGCTGGAGAGCGTCACCGACGAGCCCCTGAACATCCTGATGTTCGAGGTGATCTCGGCATTCGCCACCGTGGGCCTGTCGACGGGCATCACGGGCAGCCTTCCGCCCACCGGGCAGGGCATCCTGATCGTGCTGATGTACGTGGGACGCGTGGGCACGATCACCGTCGCCACCGCCCTCGCGCTGCGCAGCCACCACCTGTCCTATCGCTATCCAGAGGAGCGCCCCATCGTTGGCTAGGAAAAAATCCCCCTTCCCGTCCGACAGCGTCGCGATCATCGGCCTGGGCCGCTTCGGCGGCGCGGTCGCGCAGTCGCTGATGCACGTCGGCCACGAAGTGCTCGGCATCGACGAGGATGCCGAGGTCGTCCAGCGCTGGACCGACCGCCTCACCCACGTGGTGCAGGCCGACGCGACCGACAGCGACGTGCTGCGCCAGCTCGGCGTCGGCCAGATGGGCCACGCCGTGGTCGGCATCGGCGACGACATCGAGGCCAGCGTGCTGAGCGTGCTCGCACTGGAGGAAGTCGGCGTCTCCGACATCTGGGCCAAGGCCACCGGCGAACGCCATGGTCGCATCCTCGAACGCACCGGCGCCCATCACGTGGTGTACCCGGAAGCGGCGATGGGCGAGCGCGTGGCGCACCTGGTCACCGGCAAGATGATCGACTTCATCGAGTTCGACGACGGCTTCGCGATCGCCAAGACCGGCGCGCCCGCCGAGACCCTGGACAAGACGCTCAGCGAGTCGGCGGTGCGCAGCCGGCACGGGGTGACCGTGGTCGGGCTCAAGCGCGGCCGCCACGACTTCATCTACGCCAAGGCCGACACCATCGTCGAGACCGGCGACATCCTGGTCATTTCCGGCCCCACCGACCGGGTCGAACGCTTCGCCGCCCTGGCCTGACCGCGGCGCGGCGGTCCGCGCGCAGGCCGGCGGCGCCCGTCAGATCTCGACCTGGGCGCCCAGTTCCACCAGGCGATTGCCGGGGATGTGGAAATAGCCGGTGGCCGGCGCCGCGTTGCGGTGCATGAGCGCGAAGATCTTGTCGCGCCAGACCGGCATGCCGCGGTCGCGGGTGGCGACGATGGTCTCCCGACTGGAGAAGTACGTCGTGTCCATCGGATCGAAGTACACCCCGCCTTCGTCGCACGAGCGCATCAGTGCCAGCGGCACGTCCGGGGTCTCCATGAAGCCGAAGCGGATCACCACGCGGTAGAAGTCGTCGCCGATCGCCTCGATCCTCAGGCGCTTGTGCGCGTAGGGCACGGTCAGCGTGTCCACGGTGAGGAAGACGTTGCGCTCGTGCAGGACCTTGTTGTGCTTGAGGTTGTGCAGCAGTGCGTGGGGCACGACGCCCTTGTCGGCGGTCATGAACACGGCGGTTCCCGGCACCCGTAGCGGCGGGGCCAGCATCAGGCCGTTGAGGAAGGTGCCCAGCTGCAGGCCCTCCTTCTGGATCTCGTCGCGCAGCAGTTGGCGCCCACGGCGCCAGGTGCGCAGCAGGGTGAACAGCAACAGGCCGACCACCACCGGGAACCAGCCGCCGTCGAGCACCTTGGCGCCGTTCGCGGTCACGAAGGCCAGGTCGATGAAGAACAGCGGCACGCACAAGGGCAGAACCCACAAGCGCCAGCGCGGCCACAACGCGCGCGCCACGATCGCCAGCAGCAGGGTGTCGATCAGCATCGTCGCCGACACCGAGATGCCGTAGGCGGTCGCCAGCGCGGTCGAGCTGCCGAAGCCCAGCACCAGGGCGATGACGATGACCATCATCGACCAGTTGATCGCCGGGATGTAGATCTGCCCGATCGTCTCCTTGGAGGTGTGCTCGATCTTCATGCGCGGGATGTAGCCCAGCTGCATGGCCTGTCGCGCCACCGAGAAGCCGCCGGTGATGACCGCCTGTGACGCGATCACCGTCGCCGCGGTGGCGAGCACGATCATCGGCACGCGCCCCCATTCCGGCACGCCCAGGTAGAACGGGTTGCGGATCGCGGCCGGATCCTCGAGCACCAGGGCGCCCTGCCCCAGGTAGTTGAGCATCAGCGCCGGCAGGACGAAGAAGTACCAGGCATAGCGGATCGGCTTGGCGCCGAAATGCCCCATGTCGGTGTAGATGGCCTCGCCGCCGGTCACCGCCAGCACCACGGCCCCGAGGATGAAGACGCCGTGCCAGCCGTGGTTGCCGAAGAAGCGCACCGCCCACAGCGGGTTGACCGCGTTGAGGACTTCCGGCTCGTGCAGGATGTTGACCACGCCCAGCACTGCCAGCGTCACGAACCACAGGCCGGTGATCGGTCCGAATATCCGGCCCACCTTGGCGGTGCCGAAACGCTGGCTGGCGAACAGGCCGGCCAGCACGATCACCGCCAGCGGCACTACCCAGTGGTGCAACCTGGGCGCCACGACTTCCAGGCCCTCGATCGCCGACAGCACCGAGATGGCGGGGGTGATGACGCCGTCGCCGAAGAACAGCGAGGCCCCGAAGATCCCCAGGATGCCGACCATGTACGCCGACTTGGAGCCCTTGGGCAGGCTGCGCTGGGCCAGGGCCATCAGCGCCATGATCCCGCCTTCGCCATGGTTGTCGGCGCGCATGATGATGGTGACGTACTTGAGCGTGACCACCAGCATCAGCGACCAGAACACCAGCGACAGCACGCCCAGCACGGTGTCGTGGTTGGCGACCAGGCCGTAATGCGGCGAGAAGGCTTCACGGATCGTGTACAGCGGGCTGGTGCCGATGTCGCCGAAGACGACGCCGATCGCACCCACGACGAGCCCGAACAGGCCGATGTTGCCGTGCCCGTGCCCGCCGTTCGCCTGGTCCTGGCGGGACGTCTCGGCGCTGGACGGATTGTGTACGTTGGCCATCTGGGGGTTCCGGGGTTGCGACGCGCCGGCTCAGCGGAGCGCGGACTTTAACGCCTTGCGGATGATGGTGGCGGCATCGTCGCCCGCCTCGGTGGCCGCCTTGGCCATGCGCGCGGCCTCGGCCGGCTTGTAGCCCAGTTGCTGCAGGGCGATCACTGCTTCGCCCTGCGCGTCGGCGGGCAGGCCGCCCGGCATGGACGCGCCGCCACCGGCGAGGTCGGCGGCGCGATCGCGAAGCTCGACCACCATGCGCTCGGCAGTCTTCTTGCCGATCCCGGGGATGCGGGTCAGCGCGGCCACGTCGCTGGTCTGCACCAGGCGCGCGAACTCGTCGACGCTGACGCCCGACAACACCGCCAGGGCGATCTTCGCGCCGATGCCCGAGACCTTCTGCACGTCGCGGAACAGGCGTCGTTCGGACTCGCCCATGAAGCCATAGAGCGAGACACTGTCTTCCTTCTGCGCGTAGTGCGTGAACAAGGCGACCTCGCGACCGACCTCGGGCAGGTCGTAGAACGTGCTCATCGGCGCTTCGAGCTCGTAGCCCACGCCATTGACGTCGATGACCAGCCACGGCGGTTGCTTGTGGACCAGCAGGCCTTTCAGTCGTCCGATCATGCGTTCACCTCGATTCCTGGACCGCCGTGCGGTCCGTCCTGGGACGCGCGCGGGATCACCCGCGCCTCCGCAGCTGGGCAACCGCGATACCGGTGCGCCCGGCGGTCGCGCTCATGTGGGCGTGGGTCAGGGCGATCGCGAGCGCATCGCCGGCGTCGGCCTGGAGTTTCATCTCGCCCAGGTTGAGCAGCAGGCGCACCATGTGCTGGACCTGCTGCTTGTCGGCCGCGCCGCGGCCGACGAGGGACTGTTTGATCACGCGCGGCGCGTATTCGCTCACCGGCAGCTTGCGCCGCACCACGCTGGCCAGCGCCGCGCCGCGCGCATGCCCGAGCTTGAGCGCGGAGGTCGCGGACTTGTCCATGAAGACGGTCTCGATGGCCACCTGTTGCGGCTGCCATTCGTCGAGCGCGGCTTCGAGGCCGTCGCACAGCAGGCCCAGCCTCGACGGGAAGTCTTCCGCGTCGAGCAGCTTCAGCACGCCGGCATGGACGAAGCGGCACCGACCGTCGCTGCCCACGTCGATCACGCCCAGGCCGGTGCGCTGCGAGCCCGGGTCGATGCCAAGGACGCGGATCATCGCGCCCGTTCCATGCCGGCACGATGGCGTCGCGCGCACTTTCCCGGGCTCGCATGGCAGGCACGGGGCGAATCGGGGCGGGAGGCGTGGGTCACGACGTCAGCTTACGCGCTCAGGCGTAGGCATCCTCGCCGAGCTCGGCGTTGGAGTAGACGTTCTGCACGTCGTCCAGGTCTTCGAGCCAGTCCAGCAGCTTGGCCACCTGCTGCGCCGTCTCGCCTTCAACGGCAATGTCGTTGTCGGCGCGATAGGTCACCTCGGCCCGTGCGGCGGCGTGCCCGGCCGCCTCCATCGCCGCCTTGACCGCGTCGAAGGCGTCCGGCGGGGTCAGCACGTCGATCGAGCCGTCCTCGGGGTAGACCACGATATCCTCGGCGCCGGCTTCGATCGCCGCCTCGGTGATCGCGTCCTCGTCGGCCCCGGGGGCGTAGCTCAGCACGCCCACCTTGCGGAACATGAAGGCCACCGAGCCGTCGGTGCCGAGGTTGCCGCCGAACTTGCCGAAGGCATGGCGCACGTCGGCCACGGTCCGGACCTTGTTGTCGGTCAGGCAGTCGACGATCACGGCCACGCCGCCGGGGGCATAGCCCTCGTAACGGATCTCCTCGTAGCTGATGCCTTCCAGCTCGCCGGTCGCCTTCTTGATGGCGCGCTCGACGACGTCCTTGGTCATGTTGGCGCCGAGCGCCTTGTCGATCGCGCTGCGCAGGCGCGGATTATTGGTCGGGTCGCCGCCGCCGGCACGCGCGGCGACGGAGATCTCGCGGATGATCTTGGTGAACATCTTGCCGCGCTTGGCGTCCTGCGCGCCCTTGCGGTGCTGGATGTTGGCCCATTTTGAGTGACCGGCCATGGGATTCCTGGAGTCGAGCCTGTGGCATTGGGGTGCAGCCGGGTTTGCTGCGGTGCGCAATTATAGGCAAGGCTCAGGCTGCGTGCAGGAACCGCCCGGTCTGGAGGAAATTTAGCACCTGGCGGGCCGCCGCGACCGAGAACAGCAGGCCGCTATGGCTCGCCGGCACCACGACATGGTCGCGCAGGCCCGGCGGCCGGGTCTCGGCCAGCGCCACGGTCCCGTCGTGCGGGCCCTCGACCCGGCCGAACAACTGACCCAGGCCCAGGGGCCGGTCGCCCGCGACCATGCCCACCTCGATCCCCTCGGGCATCTCCGGGCAGCCGCGCTGCAGGACCGGGGCACTGCGACCCACGGTCATCCGTCGCCAGGGGCCACCCCCGGCATCGCGCGCCACGGCGCTGCCGCACAGCGGCGAGCCCAGGCAGACGACGCGTGACACCGGCAGCCCGGGATGGCGGCGCAGCGTGGACAGGGCGAGGACGCCGCCCAGGCTGTGGCCGACGACGTGGCAGGGCGAGCGGGACAGGGCCTGCAGCAGGCGCGGGATCGCCCGCTCGGGGTCGACCGTGACGCTGGCGTAGTCGAACAGCTCGGGATGGAATCCGGCCGCCGCCAGGCGCGCGGCATGCCAGCGCATCGAGATCCCACGCATCCACAGGCCGTGCAGCAGCACGACCCGCCGGGTCCCACCCGGCACTTCAGCCGCCGTCACCGGATGCCATGGCCTCGACCCAGCGATCGACCAGACGCTTCTCGTAGGCCAGGTCGTCGCTCTGGTAGCGCAGGTTCGACTGCGACAGATAGGCCATGTCGCGGAGCTTCGCGTGGCCCTGGTCGATCACCTGGCCGCCGGCGCCGGTTCGCGTGTAGTCGAACTCCATGCGCGGCGGGTAGATGTCACGAACGACGCGGATCTGGTCGCTCCGGAAGCCGCGACCCGGCTCGTAGTCGCCGGCGCGGTCGATGTCGGTGATGTTGATCGCCATCGTCTGCCCGGGGGGAAGCACGCGGGCGATGCGGTCGCGCATGTGGCGGGCCAGCGCGTCGACCCAGTCGCCGCGCTCGGCCTCCCATCGATTGCCGCTGTAGCGGATCTCGGTGAATGTCGCCGGGTCGTTCCAGCTGACGCTGACGGGGCCGTCGTCCTCCAGTTGCCTGGGGGCGTCGGGATCGGTGACGTTGCGCGCGGCCGCCAGGCCGGCGCTGCCCAGCAGGAGCACGGTGCAGGCGACGCGGACCAGGTACGGGATGGACATGGCAGGCTCCTCGGATTCGATGCAATGGCCCGGATCGGGCGAGCGCCGCCCGCCGCCCCGTGCATCCGATACTACGCGCGGCGATGGCGTGCCGTCGCAGCCAAGCCTGCCGGAGCGTGAACGAAGATGGGCACGGAACGTGCAGGTCCGCGCCCTTCGGCCCGAGAGGCCCGGCGCGCCGGGCCGCCCTCAGTCGTTGCGGACCCGTGGCCTGACCGCGACGTGGACCTCGGCCAGCTGCGCGTCGGGGACGGGGGACGGCGCGCCGGTCATCAGGCATTGCGCGCTGGTGGTCTTGGGGAACGCGATCACGTCGCGGATGGACTCGGTGCCGGCCATCAGCGCGGCGATGCGGTCGACGCCGAAGGCGATGCCGCCGTGCGGCGGCGCGCCATAGCGCAGCGCGTCGAGCAGGAAGCCGAACTTCGCCTCCGCCTCCTCCGCGCCGATGCCCAGCAGCTCGAACACGGCCGACTGCATCGCCGGACGGTGGATGCGGATCGAACCACCGCCGATCTCGTTGCCGTTCAGCACCATGTCGTAGCCACGCGAAACCGCCGTGCGCGCGTTCGCGCGCAGGTCGTCGATGTCGTCCACCGCAGGCGCGGTGAAGGGATGGTGCAGGGCGACGTAGCGCTGCGCCTCCTCGTCCCACTCGAACATCGGGAAGTCGGTGACCCAAAGCGGCTTCCAGCCGGCCTCGACGAGCCCGAAGTCCTTGCCGGCCTTCAGGCGCAGCGCGCCCATGAAGTCGCTCACCGTGGCATGCGGGCCGGCACCGAAGAACACGATGTCGCCGTTGCCGGCGCCGACATGCGCGACCAGCGCGGCAAAGGCCTCTTCAGCGAAGAACTTCGCGATCGGCGAGGACACCTCGCCGCTGTCCGACAGCTTGATGTAGGCCAGCCCCTTGGCGCCGTACTTGGCCGCGTGCGCGGCGTACTCGTCGATCTGCTTGCGGCTCAGCGAGGCCCCGCCCGGGATGCGCAGCGCGCACACGCGCCCGCCGTCCACGCCGGCCCAGTCGGTGAACACCTTGAACTCCGAGCCCTCCACCTGCGCGTCGACGTCCACCAGTTCCAGCGCGATGCGCAGGTCCGGCTTGTCGGATCCGAACCGCCGCATGGCTTCGGACCACGTCATCCGCGGGAACTCGCCCAGCTCGACCTGCATCACCTCGCGGAAGACGTCGCGCACCAGCGATTCGCTGGTGTCCTGCACGTCGCGCTCGGTCACCCAGGCGAATTCCATGTCGAGCTGGGTGAATTCCAGCTGGCGGTCGGCGCGCAGCGCCTCGTCGCGGAAGCAGCGCGCGATCTGGTAGTAGCGGTCGAAGCCGGCGACCATGAGGATCTGCTTGAACAGCTGCGGCGACTGCGGCAGGGCGTAGAACTCGCCTTCGTGCATGCGCGCCGGGACCAGGAAGTCGCGCGCGCCCTCGGGCGTGGCCTTGGTCAGGATCGGGGTCTCGATGTCCTGGAAGCCACGCGCGTCCAGCCAGCGACGCAAGGCCTGCACCAGCTTCGTGCGGGTGCGCATCTTGCGCTGCATGTCGGGGGTGCGCAGGTCCAGGTAGCGATACTTGAGGCGGATGTCCTCGCCCGGGTTCTCGTGCGCATGGAACGGCAACGGCTCGGCCTTGTTGAGGCGCTCGACCTTGTGGGCGACGACTTCGACCTGGCCGGTGGGGATCCGCGCGTTGACCGACTCGCGCCGGCGCACCACGCCGGTGACGCGCAGGCAGTCTTCATAACCGACCGCGGCGGCGGCCGCGATCACCTCGGCATTGCCCTCCACGCCAGGTGCCGGCTCGGCGACGATCTGGACGATGCCCTCGTGGTCGCGCAGGTCGATGAAGCACAGGCCGCCGAGGTCGCGGGCGACGTCCGCCCAGCCGCACAGGGTGACGGTCTGGCCGATCAGGGCCTCGTTGACAAGGCCGCAGAAGTGGGTACGCATGGAGGCTCCAGGAAACAGGCACGCCCGGCGAGCGCCGGGGAAACGGACATTTTAGCGGCTCGGCGGGGTGGCGGCTCGCCCCCTGCGCGGGCGCCGGCTCAGCCGGCGTCGGACGAGGGCTTGGGGGCCGGCGTGGCGGCGGACTTGGCCTCGGCCTTGCCGCCGCCCTCGCCGCCGGCCTTGGCCGGGGCATTGTCCCCGGCCAGGTTGCGCTTCTTGTCACCGTCCTTCTTGAAGTCGGTCTCGTACCAGCCGCCGCCGGCAAGGCGGAATTGCGGCGCGGTCAACTGCCGGCGCACCTGCGGCTCGCCACAGGCGGGGCACTGGGTGGGGTCGGCATCGGACAGCTTCTGGAGACGGTCGAAATGATGGCCGCAGGCGGCGCACTCGAAGGCATAGATCGGCATGGCGGGGGGTTCGACAGGAGCAATCGGGGTGGGCCCGGGAGGCGTCCAGTCTGGGGCCTGCCGGCCCGTAATCAAGCGTCGCGCGCCACGACGCGCTAGGCTGGAGTGACGTGCTGCAACGCAGCAAGCACGCCACCGTCACGGAATGGCGTGCAATATGTCCTGATATTTCAACGTGTTAGCCTCAAGGAAGCCACCCCGCCACTCCATGATTGCAACCGTCCGCCCCTTGGCCGCGCTGCTCGCCGGCGTGGCCTTCCTGCTGATGGGCAGCGGCCTGCTGGGCACGCTGCTGGCGGTGCGCGGCAGGCTCGAAGGGTTCGACGACCAGACGCTCGGCCTGGTGATGTCGGGCTACTTCGTCGGTTTCTTCCTGGGCACCTACGCAGCCCCCGGGCTGATCCAGCGGATCGGGCACATCCGCGCGTTCGCCTTCTATGCCGCGCTGTGCGCAGCCACCGTCCTGCTCCACGCGGTCTTCGTCACCCCCTGGGCCTGGGGCCTGCTGCGCCTGCTCACCGGCATCGCCCTGGTCGGGCTGTACACGGTGATCGAGAGCTGGCTGAACGTGCAGGCGCCGCCACAACAGCGCAGCCAGGTGTTCGCCGTCTACATGGCCGTCAACCTGATGGCGCTGGCGGCGGGCCAGTGGCTGGTCGGGCTGGCGCCGGCAGCGGGCTTCGAACTCTTCAGCCTGGTCGCGGTCCTCGTCTGCCTGGCGGCGCTGCCGGTGACCGCGAGCCGGATGATCCAGCCCGAACTGCCGCCGATGCCGCGACTGGCACTCAAGGCCCTCTACCGGGCCGCGCCCGCGTCGGCGATGGGCGCGCTGCTCGCCGGCCTGGCGATGGGCGGCTTCTGGGGCCTGGGCGCCGTTTTCGCCACCCGCATCGGCCTCGACGTGTCCGGGATCGCGCTGCTGATGAGCGCGACGATCATTGGCGGCGCGGCCCTCCAATGGCCGATTGGCCACCTCTCGGACGGCGGCGACCGTCGCACCACGCTGGCCCTGGTCTGCCTGGCGGCGGCCGGCGTCTCGCTGGCGATGATGCTGCCGCTGGGCCAGTCGGGCGCGACTCTGTACCTGCTGTTCTTCGCGTTCGGCGGCCTGGCCTTCGCGATCTACCCCATCTGCGTGGCCCACCTGCTCGACCACCTGCCGCCCGAGGACACGCTCTCGGCCGGCAGCAGCCTGCTGCTGCTGAACGGGGTCGGTTCGGCCATCGGCCCGGCCGCGGCGGGCGTCGCGATGACCCGCTTCGGTCCCGAGGCCTTGCCGGCGTTCTTCGCCGGCTCGCTCGGACTGCTGGCCCTGATCGCCGGGGGCCGACGCCTGCTGCGCCGCCGCAGCCTCGCGCATGCGACCACCTTCCACGCGATGCTGCGCACCACGCCCACCGCGCTCGAACTGCTCCCCGAGACGGAGGCGCCCGAGCGCCCCGATCGCCCCTACCCCGACGCCCTCCCACCACAGGAAAAGCCTTGACCGACTCGCGCGCGACACCCTCCGCCCCGGCCGCTTCCGCCCCACCCCGGATGCTGCTGGCCACCGACCTCGACGGCACCTTCCTCGCCGGATCGGCCGAGGACCGCCAACACCTGTACCGGCTGGTCGACCGCCATCCGGAGATCAAGCTCGTGTTCGTGACCGGACGCGGCCTGGAGGCGGTCATGCCGTTGCTCTCCGACCCCACCCTGCCACGGCCCGACCATGTCATCTGCGACGTCGGCGCCACCGTGGTCGACGGCCATACGCTGCAACCGGTGCATCCGCTGCAGGGCGACATCGATGCCCGCTGGCCGGGCGAGCATGCAGTCGCCGACGTCATCGGCGGCTTCGACGGCCTCGTCCGCCAGGACGTGCCGCAGGAGCGCCGCTGCTCGTACTTCTGCGATCCCGCCACCCTGGCCGGCATCCGCGAGGACATCGAGGAAGCCGCCGGCACCCTGGGCTGCTCTGTGCTGTATTCGGCCGACCGCTACCTCGACATCCTCCCGCCGGACACCGACAAGGGTCGCACCCTCGTTGCACTGGCCGACCACCTGGGCGTACCGCATGCGCAGGTGCTGGTCGCGGGCGACACGCTCAATGACCTGTCGATGTTCACCGCCGGCTTCCAGGGCGTCGCCGTCGGCGATTCGGAAAAGGCCCTGACCCGCGCGACGCGCCACCTCGCCAACGTCCTGCACGCCAAGTCGCCCGGCTGCGGCGGCATCCTCCAGGCGATCCGGCACTTCAAGCTGCTGCCGGAGGACGAGCTCAAGCTGAGCACCCCGGCTTCGCGCAACTTCGGCGACTCGGACCTGGTCATGGTCTACCACCGCCTGCCCTACGAGGAGTACGTCGAGGACGGCGAGCTCAAGCGCCGGCAACCACGCTCGCCCAACGGGATCATCCCCAGCCTGCTGGGCTTCTTCGCCGGTGGCCGCAAGGGCTCCTGGGTGGCCTGGAGCATCGACGACGGCAAGCACGGCAGTTTCCAGACCCACACCAGCGTCGACCGCGAGCACTACCCCAACCTCACCGCCTCGCGCGTGGCGCTGAGCAAGTCCGAGGTGGACGCGTTCTACAAGCGCTTTTCGAAGGAGGCCTTCTGGCCGATGCTGCACACGTTCTGGGAGCGCGCCCGCTTCCGCGAGAGCGACTGGCGCATCTTCCTGAAAGTCAATCGCAAGTTCGCCGAGGCCACCGCCGCCGAATCGGCGCACGGGGCGACGGTCTGGCTGCACGATTACAACCTCTGGATGGTGCCGGCCTACCTGCGCGAGATGCGCCCGGACCTGAAGATCGCCTTCTTCCACCACACCTATTTCCCGTCCGCGGACGTGTTCAACGTGGTGCCCTGGCGGCGCGAGATCCTCGGCAGCCTGCTGCAATGCGACTACATCGGCTTCCACATCCCCCGCCAGGTCGAGAATTTCGTCGACGTGGTGCGCGGCGCGATGCCGTTCGAGACGGTCTCGCGCGAGGGCTGCGCCCCGCGCTTCCTGACCTACGGCTGCGCGGTCGGCCTGGACCGCATGACCACCGCGATCCGGGTCGGCGACCGGCTGGTGTCGCTGGGCGCGCACCCGGTGGGCACCGACCTGGGCCGCATCCGCGGCATGCTGTCCAAGGGCGAGGTCCGCGACCGCATCGAGCACATCCGGATGGAGTTCCACGGCCGCAAGCTGGTGCTGTCGATCGAACGCCTGGACTACACCAAGGGCTCGCTGGAGAAACTGCTGGCCTTCGAGCGCCTGCTGGAGGAGCGGCCGGAGCTGCGCGGCACCATGACGCTGCTGATGGTCTGCGTGCCCGCCGCTCAGGAGATGACGGTCTACCGGCAGTTGCAGACCCAGATCGAACAGGCGGTGGGCCGGATCAACGGCCGCCACTCGCGCCTGGACTGGACACCGGTGCGCTTCTTCGCGCGGGGCCTGCCCTTCGACCAGGTCGTCGCCCACTACGCGGCCGCCGACATCATGTGGATCACCCCGCTACGCGATGGCCTCAACCTGGTGTCGAAGGAATTCATCGCCGCCCACGGCATCGAGGGCAGCGCCGGCGTGCTGGTGCTGTCGGAGTTCGCCGGCGCCGCCGCCGAGCTCAAGGGCGCGGTGCTGACCAACCCGCACGACACCGCCGACCTGATGCTCGGGCTCGAGCAGGCACTGGCCATGCCGGCCGACGAGGCCGACGCCCGCCAGCGCCAGCTGTTCGACATTGTCGAGCGATACGACGTCGAGCGCTGGGGCCATGACTTCCTGGCGGCGGTGGAAGCCGCCGGCAGCGGCATGCGCGGCCACGTGTACGAACTCGAGCGCGACTGAAGCGGCGCCCGCGTGCCTACCTGAAGGCGAACACCAGGCATGCGGTGAGCGCCACGACTCCGCCGGCGGCCCAGGCGAT
>NZ_VICE01000156.1 GCF_006546775.1 Marilutibacter aestuarii | reverse complement strand
AGCTGGAGCACCATCCATAACGCAGCAGGAACCAGCAAGTCAGTGTCGGGGCTGACCAATGGCAGCTACGAGTACCGGGTCCGGGCGTGCAACGAGGGCGGTTGCAGCGGCTATTCGAACATCGACACCACCGTGGTAACGCACCCACCGGATGGGCCCACTGTCAGTACACCTGCAGCAGACAACAATGGCGCATATAGCGTGAGTTGGAGCAGTGTCAGCACCGCGACTGAGTATCGCCTGGAGCAACGCAAGAACGGGGGCAGCTGGAGTCAGATCTACAGCGGAACCGGATTGAGCAAAGCCGTATCGGGGCTCACGAACGGCACCTACGACTATCGGGCACGCGCCTGCAACGCGGGGGGCTGCAGCGGCTACTCGGCCACCGACACCACGGTCGTGACATTCCCGCCCAGTTCAGCGCCGACACTCACTGCGCCTACCAGCGCGGATACCGCGACCAACTTCACGGTGAGCTGGACAGCCGTCAGTACGGCGACCGCGTACGAACTTCAGATGGGATTCAACGGAGCGGGCTGGACTACGGTTTACAACAGCTCCGCCAGGTCAGTAACACGCAGCCACAACTTTGACGGGAGTTACGACTACCGCGTAAGGGCATGCAATGCGGGCGGATGCGGCCCATTCTCTGGCGTCAGACGCGTTCAAGTCGTGGACATCGGAGGCGGAGGCCCGTGTCACGAAGGGGTTTGTCCAGAGCCCGATGCGGTGAATCCAATTGAGGAGGAGTCGTGATGGACCACGAGAACAAGAAGCCGGAAGAGCTCCATTACGCCGATCGAACGACCGTGAAACGAAAAGGAACGGTCATTCTCCGCCGACTACATCGCACCCTGCTGGCAATGACCGTGTCAGTCGTCATCGCGACCCCTGCCTTCGCCGGCACGGAAGTCGTGTACGAACGCAGCTTCACCTACGATGAAATGGGGCGTCTGATCGCCGAGCAGGGCGCTGACGGCCAGCTGGTGTCCTATACCTACGATCTCAACAGCAACCTCACGTCCGTGACGGACGGGGAGGAGCGCTCTACGATCCTCACGTACGACGCGCTGGATCGCGTCATAACGAGCACGAACGCGCTCAACCAGACGACGCATTTCACTTATGACGACGGCGATCGGTTGACCAGCGTCAAGGATCCGAAGAACAACACGACGGCCTATATCTACGATGGTTTTGGCCAGCTGTGGCAACAGAGCAGCCCGGACACAGGCGTCACGAGTTTCTCCTACAGCGCAACCGGCCTGCGCACGTCCATGACCCGTGCGGATGGGATCGTCACCACGTACAGCCACGACGGGCTGGGGCGGGTCACGGGGATCACCGCCCAAGGCCAGACCCACAGCTTTGGATATGACAGTTGCAGCAATGGCAAGGGACGCTTGTGCTCCGTGACAGACGCCAGCAACCACGGGACCCTTACGTACGCCTACAGCCCACAAGGTTGGTTGCTGGAACAGAACCAGACACTGGGAACCAGCGCGATCGACTTCAGCCAGAGCTACACCTACGACAACTTGGGCCGGCTGACCCGGATCGACTATCCCAGCAACGTTGCTGTCGGCTTCAGCTACCAGGGCGGGCAACTGACCGGCATGACCGCCGTGGTCAGCGGTACGACCCGCACTGTGCTCAGCGACCTGACGTACCAGCCTTTCGGTGGCGTAACCGGCTGGACCTACGGAAACGGCCTTACCCGGACCCATAGCTACGACCTGGATGGACGGCTGATTGGCCTGAGCACCGTGAACGGCACCAATGACGTCCGCCAGAGCCTTACCTACGGGTATAACGATGCCAATGAGATCACGGGCATCACCAACGCAGTCACGTCCAGTCTGAGCCAGCAGTTCGCGTACGATGACGCTTCTCGACTCACCGCGATCACCGCCTCGGGCGCGAACCAGGGCTTTGCCTACGATGCCAACGGCAACCGCACCAGCCATACCTGGGGAGGGCAAACAGACGGTTACTCCACGGCAACCAACAGCAACCGGCTCCAGGCGGTCACCGGCAATCGGGCCAAGGCGTTCGCCTTGGATGCCAACGGCAACGTGACCGCCAACGGTGATGCGACGTACGGCTACGACGCCTTCAACCGGCTGAGTCAGGTGACCAAGGGCAGTGCGACAACGTACTACTGGGTGAATGCACTAGGACAACGCACCTACAAGAGCAAAGGCTCCCCCAACAACACGGGCTTCATCTACGGGCCGGATGGCATGCTGGCCGCGGAGTACAACTGGAACGGGAGCGGCTGGAAAACCTACCTGCGCCTACCCAACGGTGAGCCGGTCGCACTGGCGCAGGGCGCAGGACTGTACTCGATCCACACCGATCACCTGGGCCGCCCCGAGCTCGTGACCAACGCAGCCAAAGCGACCGTATGGAGGGCCAACAACTACGCCTTCGATCGCGAGGTGATGCTAGATAACCTGAACGGGCTTAACATCGGCTTCCCGGGGCAGTACTACGATGACGAGAGTGGCTTGTGGCAGAACGGGTTCCGGGATTACGACGCCAGTATCGGGCGGTATGTGCAGAGCGATCCCATTGGGCTGGGGGGTGGGTTGAATACTTATGCCTATGTTGGGGGGAATCCGAATAGTTGGATCGACCCATACGGGTTGTCGGGAGCGGCCACACTCCCTTGGTATACAACGTTCCCTGGTTTCGGAGCGGTTGGCGAGTTTCTGGTTGCAGTCGGGACGCGAGCCACGCTTGTAGGAGGATTGCTGTATCCATCGCCCTTGGCTTCAGGGACGTGTCCGAATGGCCCAGGCACATGCGGGCAGATGAATGAAAGTAGTGATGGTGCTCAGGCCCCTGGTATGCCTGGCACGGATGATGGGTACGAATGCCCGAAAAATTGGGATGGGAAGAAAGTGAAGAGTCCGAATGGCCGTGGCTACGGATGGCCAGACAAGAAGGGCAATGTGTGGGTGCCAACCGGGCCAGGATCAGGCGCGCACGGCGGTCCTCATTGGGACGTTCAAAGGCCGGGCGGCGGGTATATCAATGTGTATCCGGGCGGACGTACACGAGGTGGCCGCTGATGCCTAACATCCAAGTAATCGATGGAGCAGATAACTGCACCTATGATGTTTTTGCGATCAGCGTGGATGGCTTTCGTGAAATCTTTCCTGGCGAAACACAGGATGTTGAGTTCGTTGATGACTTTGTTGCTCGCGTTGGCGAACAACACGCAACAAGCGTCTTGAACGAGCTATGGAGGCATCCTGTTGACAAAAAGATTGTCGAAGGCATTCATGGCACGCTTTTTTTTGAGCTTGAGAGAAAAAAAGTGTTCTACCCGACTAAGAAGGAATCAGAAATGTCGATAGGACTCTGAGCCTCTGGCGTGAATTGGTGTCAATGATGCCCGCCGGATCAAAGGGGGCAGAGGTAATTAAGTCTCCTCACGTCCTGTTCTGGGCAGTTCCAGCCGAGCGCGTCCGGGCATGTCAGAGGGGCTCGTGTTCGGAAAGTCCAAGACTGCCGGGTCAATCCCCAGGCGTCTTTAGGATTGGAGCGCGCCGGGAGGTAGGAGATCAAAGGGGACGGAGCGACGTCCCCCCGCTTTCAGTAGCGGTGCGGTTTAGAGTCCGGGGGTGATGGTAGCCGGTTCGCCGGCCAGTCGTTTCGCGTACTCGGCAGGCGTCAGTCCACCGAGTGCCTTCTTCGGTCGCTCCTCGTTGTATTCCCTGCGCCAGGTCTCGGTGATCGTGCGGACATGCACCAGGTGGGTGAACCAGTGTTCGTTCAAGCATTCGTCGCGCAGGCGGCCGTTGAACGACTCGACGTAGGCGTTCTGGTTCGGCTTGCCAGGTTGAATCAGCCGCAGTTGCACACCCCGCTCGTACGCCCAGGTCACCATGGCCTTCCCGCAAAATTCCTTGCCATTGTCGGTCCGGATGACCCGTGGCAGGCCACGGCTGAGCGCGAGACGGTCCAGGACGCGCGTGACGCCTTGGCCCGAGATCGCCCGCTCGACCTCGATGGCAACGGCCTCGTGAGTGGCGTCGTCGACGATGGTCAGGCACTTGATCACCCGGCCTTCGGCAGTGCGGTCGAACACGAAGTCCATCGACCAGACCTCGTTGGCCCGGACCGGCCGCAGCAGCGGCTGCCGCTCGCCCACCGGCACCTTCTTGCGCCTGCGCCGCCGCACCTGCAGCTTTGCCTCCCGATACAGCCGCTCCACACGCTTGTAGTTCACGAGTTCTCCCGCCTGCCCGAGCTTGAGGTGGATCATCCCGACGCCGTAACGCTTGTACCGCTGCGCCAGCGCCAGGATCCGCCCACGCAGCTCGATGTTGCGATCGGGACGTGGGACATAGCGCAGCGCACTGGCACTCATGCGCACCGCCGCCAGCGCCCGACGCTCGCTCAGTCCCTTGCCCACCAGATGCCGCACCAGCGTCCTGCGCGCCGGCGCGGTCACCACTTTTTTCGCAAGGCATCCTTGATCACGTCGTTCTCGAACATCTGCTCGGCCAGCAGCTTCTTCAGCCGGGTGTTCTCGGCCTCCAGCTCCTTCAGGCGCTTGGCGTCGGGCACGCTCATGCCGCCGAATTTGCTGCGCCACAGGTAGTAGGAGGCTTCGCTGAAGCCATGTCGGCGGCACAACTCTTTGACCGGCAGCCCGGCCTCGGCTTCACGCAGGAAGCCAATGATCTGCTCTTCGGTAAAGCGCTTCTTCACGTCCAATCTCCTTCTGCTTTGGGATTGGACTCCAAATCGCCGTGCTACTCAAAGGTGGGGGGACGTCGCCGGTACGGGGTGGGCTCAGTCGGTGCGGCCGGCGCCGCCGCCGTAGAGGGTTTCGGCGCGCTGGAACAGGACCCAGCTGGTGGCGATGAACTTGTCGCCGCCCAGGGGGCGGTTGCCGCGGTGGGTGTGGGTGAAGGCGGCCGGGGCAATGAGGAGGCTGCCGGTGCGCGGGGCGATCTTGCGCTGCTGGTGCAGGAACTCGGTCTCGCCTTCCTCGAAGCCGTCGTTGAGGTAGATCGTCCACAGCAGGTGGCGATGCAAGGTCTCGCCGCGGGCGTCGCGGGGGAAGAGTTCGCAATGCCAGTAGGGGTAGCCGCCGCGGCCGCCGGTGTAGCGTTGCAGGTTGATCGCACCGGGTCGCATGACGGTCTGCACCACGCCGGCGAGGCCTTCGTCCGGCATCGCGCGAAGGCGTTCGGCGGTCAGGCGATGGCGGGCGCCGTCCTCGCCGCCGACCTCGAGCATCAACGGGGCGATCAGGGTGTAGGGATGGCGGCGCAGGTAAGCCATCAGGCCCTTGAACACGGCGGTGTTGAGCAGGCCTTCGACGTCCTGCCATTCGGGCTTGCCGGCCAGGGTGATGTCGCGGCTGTCCTTGAGCTCGGGGCGGTGCCCGCCGCCGACCAGGCCCGGGCCGTCGGCGCCGCTGTCCTGGAAGCGCGCCACGACGGCGGCGCATTGCTCGGCGGACAGGGCGTCGGGGAAGACTTCGATGAAATCGGGGCTGGCGTTGGGGTCGTCCATGTCGTGCGGGCCGGGGCCGGAGTGATCGAACCGGCATCCTCGCACGCGGGGGCGGGCGGCGGTCAAATGGCGGGTCCGGTCGTCGTGGGGAGATGGAGAAAAAGCGGAAGGCTGGATCCCAGCGTTCGCTGGGATGACGGCTGGGGAGATGGCGGCTTGTTGGGGGTGCGCGGTCCCGGGTGCGTGCGGGACGTGCGTGGTCGACGGAGGTGGCAGGGCTCGGGAGACCATGCGCATTGCGATCGGACTTCGTTCGGCGCAATGCCCGTTGGTTATTGCGCCCTGCGGGTCTGCCGGCAACGGGATCCACGACGCTTCCGGCCGGTGATGGGTTTTGCTTCGCGCTACCCATCCTACGTTGATACGGCGCCGAGATGAGGCGTCGAGGGCCGAGTGGGCGGGGCGCGCCCGTTTGCGTAGAAAAGAGCCGGAGGCTGGATCCCAGCGTTCGCTGGGATGACGGTCTGGTGGGTGGCGTGACCCCGGGTGCGCGCGGTGCGCTTGCCTGGGCTACGGGCGGGTAGGGGCTTGGAGGCGATGTCGGCAACCGGCAACCGGCAACCGGCAACCGTCCAATCAACCAATCACCAATCACCAATCACCAATCACCAATCACCAATCACCAATCACCAATCACCAATCAACCCGCATCATGCTCGGCGTGGTACTTCACGGCGGCTTCGACTTCGGTGCGGGAGCCCAGGAACACTGGCACGCGCTGGTGCAGGCCGGTGGGCTGGACCTCGAGCATGCGCTGGCGGCCGGTGCTGGCGGCGCCGCCGGCCTGTTCGACCAGGAACGCCATCGGATTGGCCTCGTACATCAGGCGCAGCTTGCCGCCCTTGGCCGCGCACTTGCTGTCGAGCGGGTAGCTGAAGATGCCGCCGCGGGTGAGGATGCGGTGCACGTCGGCGACCATGCTGGCCACCCAGCGCATGTTGAAGTCCTTGCCGCGCGGGCCCTCCTTGCCGGCCAGGAGGTCGCCGACGTAGGCCTGCATCGGGGCTTCCCAGAAGCGCTGGTTGGACATGTTGACCGCGAACTCCTTCGTGTCCTCGGGAATGGCCATGCCGCGCTGGGTCAGCACGAAGCTGCCGATCTCGCGGTCGAGGGTGAAGGCGTGCGTGCCGTGGCCGATGGTGAGCACCAGCATCGTGCTCGGCCCGTAGGTGCAGTAGCCCGCGGCGACCTGGTCGGTGCCCGGCTGCAGGTAGTGCTCGTCGCCCGGTTGGCCGATGCCATCGGGGCAGCGGAGCACGGAGAAGATCGTGCCGACGGAGATGTTGACGTCGATGTTGGAGCTGCCGTCCAGGGGATCGAACAGGAGCAGGTAGTTGCCGCGCGGCTGCGCGTCGGAGATCGGCACCGAATGGTCCATCTCCTCGGAGGCGAGACCGGCGAGGTGGCCGCCCCAGGCGTTGGCCTCCATCAGGATCTCGTTGCTGAGCACGTCGAGCTTCTTCTGCGCTTCGCCCTGGATGTTGATGCTGGCCTCGCCGGCGGTGCCGGCATCACCGAGCACGCCGCCCAGTGCACCCTTGCCGACCGCGATGGAGATCGACTTGCAGGCGCGCGCCACGACTTCGATCAGCAGGCGCAGGTCGGCGTTGATGCGGCCGGCGCGTTGCTCTTCGAGCAGGTGGCGGGTAAGGGACACCGGGGTGGCGGGATTGGGCGACATGGCATGCAAACGGCTGGCGACGGGGGCGCCATTGTCGCCGATGAAGCGCTCGCCCGCCGCTGCATGTCCCGCCGGGAACGCCTGGAAAACGCTGACAACGCTGTCAGGCTGCCTCGCGGACCATCGACAGGTGGCGGCGCACGGTGCTGGCCAGGGTTTCGCGCGCCATCGCCAGCATCAGCAGCGGCGCGCCGGGGTCGGCGGCGCCGATGACGCGCTTGGCCGCATCGATCGCGTCGCTGGCGATGTCGGCGTCCTCGCCCAGCAGCGAACGCAGTTGGCGCTGGTGCTGGTCCAGGCGGCGTTCGAACAGGGGGTCCAGGCCGCGGCCAGCGCGGTCGAGGACTTCGGCGAACGTGGTTTCGGCGCGGGCATGGGCCTCGCGCAGGGAATCGGGTCGGGTGTACATGCGGTTCACGATGGGGGAGGCAGGTGTCATGGCGTGAGACGGCGGGGCGACGCGCGCAGTCTGGCCACCGCGGATGACAGCGGTTTGCCCACGCGATGACGGTGGCGGGTCGGTTGGAAGCGGTTCATCGATGTCGGCGGGGAGGCGCCGCGTCGGTTCGAACCGGTGGCCTCTCGGACCCGCGAAGCGCGGCGCCCGGATGACCGTGGGCGCGCATGGTCGGGCATCGCGTGCAGCGGCCGCGTGATGACGCGTGGTCCGGTTCAGGCGCCAGCCAGACCCGGCAGCCGCGGCGCCGCGCATTGCTGCCATCAGGTTGGCAGCAGCACCCGCGCAGGCTGTACCGGTGCGATCAGCACGGCGTGGGAGCTGGGGACATGGCATGGGTCGAAGACAGTGGGCGGAACTTCCAGCGCGGCCTCGACGCCGCCGCGACGAGCATGGCCCAGGGCGCGCACGCGCTGGTGCCGGTGGGCACATGGACGATGGCGACGCGCGACGCCGGATCGAGAGCGGCCCCCGCGGCGCCGGCGGCACCACGCCCATGCGAAGCACGCGGGGTAAGCGCATGAATGCGTCCTTCGAAGCGCTGCGCGCTGGCATCGTCCCCTGGCCGGACGCCGTGGTCGAGTTGCGGCAGTACACCCTGCGACCCGGCGCGCGCGACACCCTGGTCGCGCTGTTCGAACGCGAGTTCGTCGAGTCGCAGGAGGCGCTCGGCATGCATGTCATCGGCCAGTTCCATGACCTTGATCGTCCCGATCGCTTCGTCTGGCTGCGCGGCTTCGCGTCCATGGCCGAGCGTGCGCACGCCCTGCAGGCCTTCTACGGTGGCCCGGTGTGGCAGCGTCATCGCGATGCCGCCAACGGCACCATGCTCGACTCCGACGATGTGTTGCTGCTGCGCCCGGCCCGGGCCGGCGCGGGTTTCGCGCAAGCGGCGTTGCCGCGTCCGCGACCTGGTGAACCGACAGCGGCCGACGCGGTGCTGGTCGCCGGTATCTGCCGCCTCGCCCAGCCAGCCGAAGCCGGCTTCATGGCTGCGTTCGAGGCCCACCTGCGGCCCCTGTTGTTGAGACACGGCGCCGCCGTGCGCGCATGCCTGGTCACCGAACCGGCGCCCAATACCTTCCCGCGACTGCCCGTGCGCGAGGGCGAACAGGTCTTCGCCTGGTTCGCCGGGTTCGAAAGCACGGATGCGCACCTCGCCCACCTGGCGGCGCTTGCGCGCGATCCCGACTGGCGCCTCGCGATCGAGCGTGCGCATGCGCATGGCTTGCGAGAGCCCCCGGCCTGGTTGCGGCTGCGCCCCACCCCGCGTTCGGAGCTCCGCGCATGAGCGCGCCCGCCTCCGCCCTCGTCCCGGGCCCCCGGCCCGGTCCGCCACGCGCCGCGATTGAGCCGGCCCTTCCTGCCTGCGAAGATGCCCCATGCGCCGCGCCGACCGCCTGTTCCTGCTGATCCATGCCTTGCGTGGCCGCCGCCGAGCCATCACCGCGCAACAGCTCGCACAGACGCTGGAAGTGTCGCTGCGCACGGTCTACCGCGACGTCGCCGACCTGCAGCGCTCCGGCGTGCCGATCGAGGGCGAGGCCGGCGTGGGCTACCTGCTGCGCAAGGGCGCGGACATCCCGCCGCTGATGTTCACGCCCGACGAGCTCGAAGCCCTGATCGTCGGCACCCGCTTCGTGCGGGCCTTCGGTGGCGTGCGCCTGGGACGCGGGGCGACGTCCGCGCTGCTGAAGATCGAGGCGGTGCTGCCGCCGGAGCTGGCGGCCACCGCCGACCGCACCCGCATCTTCGCTCCCGAAGTCGAACGCCTGGAGAACAGCGGCCTGATCGATGGCCTGCACGAGGCGATCACCGCGCGCCGGGTGCTTGCGCTGGACTATCGCGACGAAGGCGGCCAGCCGAGCCAGCGCGAGATCGAACCGCTGTGCCTGGCCTTCTGGGGCGGCAGCTGGACGCTGGGCGCCTGGTGCCGCCTGCGCTCGGCCTTCCGCAACTTCCGCCCGGACCGCATCGTCGGGTACCGCGATACCGGGGTGGGTTACCCCGACGATCCGGCCCGCGGACTGACGGCGTACCTGGACAACCTGGGCGTGCCGCGGGACCAACGCCAGCGCTGAGGCGTCCTGCGAGGCCATTGCAACCCTCGCTTCGCACCGCGCATCCCTTGTTTCGTCGCCTGCATCCGCGCTTCGTCGCCCGGCCCCTTCCCACGGGCCGGGCGCTGGCTATTCTCGTTCCATCCCCTGCCACGGCCCGCTTCCATGAGTTTCGGCTTCTTCTTCATTGCACGTCGCGTCCTCGCCTGGGCCGCCCTGTTCCTGGTGCTGACGATGCTCTGGGATTCGCTGCCGTTGCCGGACGTGATGCCGTTCTTCCTGTTCTTCTTCATCGCCGCGGTGGCCGTCGCCTCCCTTGGCCTGTCGCACCTGCGCCGGGTGCGGATGGTCGCCGACGAGGTCGACGCCGGCAGCGCGTCCAGCCGTCAGCGGCGCCAGGTCGAAATCCCGCTGGAGGCCGACGAGGCCTTCGCCCTGCTCGACGCGGCCATCCGCGAGCTGCCGGGCGTCGCCCACGTCGACAGCGCCCGCGACAGCCTGCAGGTGCGGGCGCGCATGCAGTCGCTCGCCACGACGGGCGAGGGCTGGGTCGCGCGGACGCTTGAGTTCCTCGACACCCTGGTGCGCGCCTCCTGCGGCCGCGTGGTCGCCACGCTGGTCCCGGGCGACGGCAGCAGCCGCGCCACAATCCTGTGCGAACCCGAGAGCGACGCCTGGACCGACTGGTTCCGCGTCGACGACGGCAGCAACTTCGACACCGCCGAAGCCATCACCCGCGCGATCACCCGTCGCGTCGCCGAGCGCCGCCGTCGCGAGCGCGAAGCGGTGCACCAGACCCGGACCGAAAAGGAGTTGACCGTGGCCAAGCTGAGCCTGCTGCATGCGCAGGTCGAACCGCACTTCCTGTACAACACCCTGGCCAGCGCACAGGTCCTGACCCGGCACGATCCGCAGCGCGCCGACATCATGCTCGGCCACCTGATCGACTACCTGCGCCGCTCGCTGCCGCGCACCGACGAGTCGATGTCGACCCTGGGCCAGGAACTGGAACGCTCGCAGGCCTACCTGGAGATCCTCAAGCTGCGCATGGGCCCGCGCCTGCAGGTGCAGGTGGACATGCCCGAGGACCTGCACGCGGTGGCGGTCCCGCCGATGATGCTGCAGACCCTGGTCGAGAACGCGATCAAGCATGGCCTGGAACCCAAGCCCGGCGGCGGCACCGTGTGGCTGCTGGCGCGCGCCAGCGAGCACAAACTGGCGATGACGGTGGCCGACGACGGCATCGGCTTCGGTACCGAGGAGACCCGCCGGCAGACCAGCGGCACCGGGATCGGACTGAAGAACGTGCGCGAACGCCTGCGCCTGGTCTATGGCGAACTCGCCCAGCTCTCGGTGGTGGCGAACTTCCCGCAGGGCGTGGCCGCGACCATCACACTGCCCCTTTCGAGCCCGCCGCCGCCGCCCGTGCGCATCCCTGGCGTGGACACCGGTGCCGAAGGCACGGAGGTGGGTCATGGCTGACGCCCACCGCACGTCCTTCACCGCCATCGTCGCCGAGGACGAAGCCCTGTTGCGCCAGTCGATGGTCGACCAGCTCCTGCACGCCTGGCCGGACCTGCGCATCGTCGCCGAATGCGAGGACGGCGCCGAAGCGATCGAGGCGATCGGCGAGCACCGGCCCGACGTCGCCTTCCTCGACATCCGCATGCCCGGCCTGACCGGCCTGGACGTGGCCGCCGCCGCCGGCGAGGCCAGCCCGGCCACGCGCATCGTCTTCATCACCGCCTACGACCAGTACGCCGTGGAGGCGTTCGAACACGGCGCGGTGGACTACCTGCTCAAGCCGCTCGACCCCGAGCGCCTGGCGACCACCGTCGAGCGCCTGCAGGCCACGCCGGCCACCCGCCTGGACAGCGAGCTGATCGAGGCCCTGGCCGCGCGCTTGCAGGGCGCCGGGCGGTTCGCGCCCCACGAGCCGCTGACCTGGATCACCGCCAGCGCCGGCCGCGAGACGCGCCTGATCCTGGTCGACGACGTCGCCTACTTCCGCGCCGACCACAAGTACACGGTGGTGGTCACCGCCGAGGGCGAGGCGCTCATCCGCAAACCCATCCGCGAACTGCTGCAGGTGCTCGACCCGACCGTGTTCAAGCAGGTGCACCGCTCGACCATCGTCAACCTGCGCGCGGTCGCGGCGATCGTGCGCGACGACAGCGGTCGCGGCAGCCTGCGCCTGCGCCATCGCGACGAGACCCTGCCGGTCAGCGCCCCGTTCATGGCCTTGTTCAAGCACATGTAAGTCCGCAGCCGCGGCATCGGCGAGCCCGCTCGCCACCGCCGCGCCCGTCACAGGAAGGATTCGACCCATGCCGTACATGCTCCTGAAATCGCTGGTGCCCTGCCTGTTGCTGCTGCTCACCGCCTGCAGCGCCGGCCCCGGTACGACCGTGGTGATGCGCGAGGACATCGACGGCAACCCCGGTTTCCTCAGCCGCGCCGAGACCCTGCCGGGCAGCGCACGTTTCGAGTGCCTGGCCAGCGCCAGCGGGCAGTGCCACTACGCGGTGTTCGCCGGCGCCTGCGGTCCGCTTGCCCAGGCCGTCGCCGGCTCCTGGTTCGCCTGCGAGGAGACGGCCGCGCCGACGTTGCGCTTCGATCTCGCGGTCGGCGAGCAGCGCGAGGTCGACGGACTGCCCCTGGATTTCCGCCATTGCGTGCGCGAACGCCCTGGCGCGATCACCGCATCCTGCCTGCAACCGCTGCCCGCGACCGTCGCCACGCGCGAGGCCTTGGCCGGGCCCACGGGCTGAGTCGGCGGCTCAGCGCACCACCGGCGCCACCTCGACCACGCGGATCGCGTCGCGTCCGCGCTCGGCCACCAGTTGCCGCGAGGTGGCGCGATCGGCCGCGCTGGCGCCGACCACGTCCAGTCCGCGATCGCGCAGCGCCGCGGCGACGACGTCCGCGCGGGCCTGTGCCAGGGCGATGTCGCCGCCGGCATGGCCGAGCACTTCGACGCGCCCGTACTGCCAGCGCTGCAGGGCCCAGGCGATGTCGTCGAGCGTGGCCACGGCGCGCGCGTCCACCGCGCTGCTGTCGTCGGCGAAATGCAGCATGGGCAAGGACTGGAAGGCCGGGACGACTTCGATGCGCGCGTCGTCGTCGCCTTCGGCCTGCATCGACGCCTCCAGCTGGTGGGCCGCCGCGATGTCCAGGCCTGCCTGAGGACTCAGCCGCCAGCGTGCCTGGCGCCCGGCATCGAGCACGTCGAAGGCGCCGAAGTGGGCGAGCGCGCGCTTCTCCAGCGCACTGATCGCCGCCGCGTCGGCCCGTCGGGCCGCGCCGTCGTCGCGCTGCGCGCTCTGCAGGCGCAGCACGCTCTCGCGCAGCTGGGCGAGGTTGGCCTTGTTCTGCGCGAGTTCGGCGTCGTTGGCGGTCAGCACTTCGCGAAGCTCGACGCGTACGGGCCGTCCCAGTTCGTCTTCCAGGCTGCGTTCGATCTGCGGTGCGAGGTCCGGCCGGTTCTTCGGAGTCAGCAACACCGCGTCGACCAGCACGGTCTCGTTGTTGCGGTCCACCCGCAGCGTGGTGATGCGTCCGTTGACCTCGCGCGCGGCGTCGTCGAGGACGGTGCGCACGCTGCGCTCGGCCAGGCCGCGCGCGGCGATGTCGCGCAGGGCCACGCCGAGCGGGATCGACAGCAGCACGAACGTGGTGACGATGACCGCCGCCTGCGCGGCGGTCTGCTTGGGCGAGTCCTGCCGGCCGAAGCCGTACCAGCGGGCCATGATCGTGACCGACAGCGCGATCGCGAGCAGGTTGGTCATGAACAGGAAGCCGGCGCCGCCGGCGATGCTCATGTTGCCCACCGCGATGCCGAAGCCGGTCACCGCCAGCGGCGGCATCAGGGCCGTCGCGATCGCCACGCCGACGATGGTCTCGCCCTTGCGCGTGACCGTGGCGTAGGCGCCGGCCAGGCCGGAGAACACGGCCACCAGCAGGTCGAACAGGTTGGGCGCGGTGCGCGCGACGATCTCCGGCGTCGGTTCCTGCAGCGGCGAGACGAGCACGATCAGCACCGAGATCGCCAGCGACAGCGCCACGCCCACCGAGAGCGTCTTGAGCGCATCGCGCAGGCTGCGCAGGTCGAAGGTCGCCAGCGACATGCCCATCTTCACGATCGGCCCCATCAGCGGCGAGATCAGCATCGCGCCGATGATCACCGCCACCGAGTTCTGCAGCAGGCCCAGCGTGGCGATGCCGCAGGACATCAGGATCATGAAGGCGTAACGCGGCCCCAGCTCGCCGCCTTCGTCGACGTGGGCGACCACGTCGGCGCGATCGGGATTGAGGTGGGTCGCGCGCCATTGGCGCAGCCAGCGCCAGAGCGCTTCGGGGGTGGAGGGCATGGACGCGGTTTCGTGCGGGGGAACCGGGCTAGAGCTTAGCCGCTCCCCGCCACGCACGCAGTGCTCGCGTCGTCATGACGCGTGGACTCAGACGTCGCCGCCCTCGTCGAGCCAGCCCTCGCCGGTGCCCTTGTTGAAGACGGCGTCGCTTTCGAGCACGTCGCCGGCCGGGATGGATTCCAGCCTGGCCAGCTTCTCGTAGATCGGTGCGAAGTCCGGGCCCGTGGCTTCCATCAACTGCTCGTAGCTGTCGATGACGAAGTAGGTCTTCTGGTAGGTGTCGATGCGGTAGCGCGTGCGCATCACGCGCTCGAGGTCGAAACCGATGCGGTTGGGCGCGTCGCTTTCCAGGCAATGGATCGATTCGCCCTTGGACGAGACGATGCCGCTGCCGTAGATGCGCAGGCCGTCGGGCTGGCGGATCAGGCCGAACTCGACGGTGTACCAGTACAGCCGGGTCAGGTTGACCAGGGCCTCGGGGCCGATGCCGTGCGCCTTCACGCCGCCCCGGCCATAGGCCGCCATGTAGTCGGCGAAGACCGGGTTCATCAGCAGCGGGACATGACCGAACAGGTCGTGGAAGAGGTCGGGCTCGGACAGGTAGTCGAGCTGGTCGGGTTTGCGGATCCACCAGGTCACCGGGAAGCGCCGGTTGGCCAGGTGGTCGAAGAAGTCGAGTTCCGGCAGCAGGCCCTCGACCCCGATCAGCTCCCAGCCGGTGGCCTCGCGCAGGATCGGGTTGAGGTCGCTGAACTTCGGGATCCGGTCCGGCGTCATCCCCATGGCCTCCTGCGAGGCGAGGAACTCGTCGCTGGCGCGGCCCTTGAGGACCTCGCGCTGGCGCTCGAACAGGGTGGCCCAGACCGCGTGGTCTTCGTCGGTGTAGTTGTCCCAGGGCTGTTCGACGACCGCCGTGGTGTAGACCGGCACGTAACCCTTGTCGGTCAGCTGGTGCTCGACGCGCTTGGGGGTGGCGTTCATGGCGGTCTCCTGGGGTCGGTTGGAACGGGCGGCCCTTCCGGGGCTGACCTTCCACTCTAGCCAAGGGTGTGCGCAACAGGTTTGCAAAGTTGCACGAAAATGGACTCTGGACGCATGATTATTGCGTCGATCACAGATGGGGCGCTGAAAATGAAGGCGGTCGAGCTGGATAGAACCGATTTGTTGATCCTGGCCGAGCTCCAGCACAGCGGCCGGCTCACCAACGCGGAGCTCGCCGAACGGGTCCACCTCTCGGCGTCCGCCTGCCTGCGACGGGTGCAACGCCTGGAGCGCGACGGCGTCATCGCCGGCTATCGTGCCGAGGTCGACGCCGACCGCCTGGGCCTGGGCCTGCAGGCCTTCGTCCGCGTCCAGCTGGCCGACCATGGCGGGCCGGCGATCGAGGCCTTCAGCTGCTTCGTCAACCAGTGGGACGAGGTGATCGCCTGCCACGCGCTCACCGGCGACATGGATTACCTGCTGCACATCGCGGTGCAGGACCTGGAGCACTTCTCGCGTTTCCTGCTCGACCGCCTGCTCAACCAGGCGGGGGTCGACGACGTCAATTCCAGTTTCGTGCTGCGCACGGTCAAGCCGTTCCGGGGCCTGCCGCTGCCGGCGGCGGGCCAGGGAACGCCCTGACCTGCGCCGGGACCGCATTCCGGCGGACGGCCCCGGGCCCGAGGGCCCGCCGATTGGGAGCGAGCTGGACGAGTACATTGTGCGGTGCGGTGCGGTGCGGTGCGGTGCGGTGTGGTGCGGTGCGGTGCGGTCGCCGGCGAAGGCACGATCGCACCGTCGCCGCTGCCGGCCACGACGGACGATGGGTTTTGCTTCGCGCTACCCATCCTACGGGTCTGCTGGACGGCGTTCGGCCGCGTCGTCATCGTAGGGTGGGTAGAGCCGAAGGCGACACCCACCGTCGCCGGTAACCGCGACACATGGACGCAGGATCGGCTTTCTTTCGTGCACCCCACCCTCCGACGTCCGAAGCGATCCCGTCGATTGACCGTCCCCACATGCGGTGCAATGCGCTTCGCTTATTGCACCCTACGGGTCTGCCCATCCTACGGTGCTCGATTGGAACCCACGGAAAGATCAAAGGCTTCCGCCCTTTGGGCGGGTCCCTTTTGTCTTGTCAAAAGGAACCAAAACCGCCTGCTCCATCGGCCGCCGGTCCGGCTTCGCCGCACCGGTCCCCTGTGCGCCTCGGTCGTGGCGGCACGGCGCCCAAACTCGCTGCGCTCAGACAAGGGCGCCTCTCCGGCCGCCATGCCCTGCGGTGCTCGGCGGCCTCAAAGTCGCAAGATCAAGATCAAGATCAAGATCAACGGCAACGGCAACGGCAACGGCAACGGCAACGGCAACACGCCACGCAGCTAACCGTAGGGTGGGTCGAGCCGAAGGCGATACCCACCGTCGGGTTCCCGCATGGGCGACGAATGATGGGTCTTGCTTCGCGCTACCCATCCTGTGGTGTCGAGCACCGTCTTCCGGGGCAATCCGGACCGGAGCCTCCAACGCGACGCCCCGGCCTTCTCCGAAAAAAAGAAACGGCCGCGCGAGGCGGCCGTTCCGGGATCACTGCCGGGGGAGGATCAGAAGCGCCACTCGCCACCGATGCTGACGGTGTCGACGTCGACGTCCACGCCGTCGAACTCGCCCTGGCGGCGGTCATAGTTGAGGCTGATGCCCCAGTTCGGGTTGAAGTCATAGCCGACGCTGACGCCGTAGTACGGCTTGGTCGAGCTTTCGTCGTCGATCACGTCGAAGGTGTCTTCGCGAACCTGCGCGGTCAGGCGGGCGACGCCGACGCGGCCGTCGATGAAGAAGCCGGTGTTGTCCGGGCCGAAGTGCGTGCGGCCGGCGACGCCGACGCCGACGGTGATCAGGTCTGCTTCCTGGTCGTTGCCCAGGTCGGAGTTGTACAGGGTGCCGACGTGGCCTTCGATGGCGAAGTTCGGGTTGAACCAGTAGCCGCCGCCGAACACCGCGGAGGTGTCGGAGTCGTCGTCGCGCAGGCCCGCGTAATCGAGCTCGATCTCGCTGTTGCCGACTTCGGCGCGCAGGAAGCCTTGGCCGGCCACGGCGGAGCTGGAGAACAGCGCGATGGCCAGGCTTGCGCCGGCGAGGAGCAGGGTCTTCTTCATGCAGTCAATCGTCCATAAAAGTGATGTCGCCCCGTTTGGGCGCGGGCATCGTGCATGGGTCGGAACCCGGCGTCAAATTTTCGTTAAGAGAACGTGATCCGGCCCCGGGATCACTGCATCTGGCAGGCGTCGCGGCGCAGGAGGCGATCCACGCGCGTCTGCTGCGCCTCGCACTCGGCCTGGGCGCGGGCAGCCTCCTCGCGTGCACGGCCCAGCGCCTGCTCGTGGGCCGCTTTCGAACGCTGCATCGAATGCTCGGCCAGGCGTGCGCGGATGCTTGGCAGTGCGGCCAGGGCGGCGCGCTCGCCGGCAAGGATCGCCGCGCTGCGTTGCTCGAAGTCGGCCGGACCGATCGCGTCGACCGCGGGCCGGATCACCACGTCCGCCCGTGCGAGTTCCTCCGCGCCCGCGCGCTGGCCCATGATCGCGATTGACTGGTTGACGATCCCCAGCATGTCGGCCGGCGCGGTGCCGCGTGCCTTGGTCGATATATCCACGGCGATGACGAAATCCGCCCCGAGCTGGCGCGCCGCGTCCACCGGCACCGGGCTGACCACGCCGCCGTCGACGTAATGCTTGCCGCCGATGGCGACCGGCTCGAACACCCCGGGGATGCTGCTCGAAGCGCGCACGGCCTGTCCGGTATTACCGCGCACGAACACGGTGCGCTTGCCGGTTTCCAGTTGCGTGGACACCGCGGCGAAGGGGCGCGGCATGGCGTCGATCGGCTTCTGCCGGACCTGGGCATTGACGTAGTCCTGCAAGGCCTGCCCCTGTACCAGGCCGCCGGAGAACAGGCGTACGTCGCGGATCGAGGACTCGTCCAGGGCGACGGCCTGGGTCTGCATCTGGAAGGGGTCCATGCCGCTGGCATACAGGGCGCCCACCACGCTGCCGGCGCTGGTGCCGGCGACGGTATCCACCTGGATGCCGTTGGCTTCGAGCATCTTGATGACGCCGATATGGGCAAAGCCCTTGGCTGCGCCACCGCCCAGCGCGAGGCCGATGCGGATCTCCGTCGGCGGCGGCGCCTGCACCCGCGGCGCCGGCGCCACCGGCCGGGTCGGCCCACCGCACGCGGCAAGCAGCGCGGCCAGCGTGGCCAGCAGCAGGAAGGGGCGGTGGCGTGGCGGGGTGGCGAGCATACTCATCGGCGCAGGATACCGGCGCGACCCCGACTGCGGGCCAAACGCGCGCGCACCGGCCTCAGGCCGGCGACCACTGGCCGCGGAACATGAAGAAGACCGCGCCCAGCAGGCACAGGCCGGCCCACAGGTAATCGAGCTTCAGGGGTTCCTTCATGTACAGCACGGCGAACGGCACGAACACCGACAGGGTGATGACCTCCTGCAGGACCTTCAGCTGGCCCAGCGTCATCACGGTATAGCCGATGCGGTTGGCCGGGACCTGCAGCAGGTACTCGAACAGGGCGATGCCCCAACTGGCCAGCGCCGCGACGATCCAGGGCTTCTGGCTCATGTCCTTGAGGTGGGCATACCAGGCGAAGGTCATGAACACGTTGCTGAGCGAGAGCATCAGCACCGTCAATCCGAATGCACGCATGGGGGTCTCCGCGGTGACGGCCCTCGCGGGCCATGCGCCGGAAACCGGAAGCATCGGGCCATGCCGGCGCGGCACGGCCCGACGCGGCCACTCAGAAGTTGTTGTCGCCGTCGAGCAGCCGGCCCAAGCCGCCGAGCATGGAGCCTTCGCCACGGTTCTGCCCACCGCCCTGCGGCGCCGCGGCCAGCATGCGTCCGGCCATGCGCGAGAACGGCAGCGACTGCAGCCAGACCTTGCCCGGTCCCTTCAGGGTCGCCAGGAACATGCCTTCGCCACCGAACAGCATGCTCTTGATGCCGCCCACGCGCTGGATGTCCATGTCCACGCTGTCGTGGAAGGCGACCACGCAGCCGGTGTCGACGTCGAGCCGCTCGCCGGCCTTCAGCTCGCGCTCGACGATGGTGCCGCCGGCATGCACGAACACCCAGCCGTCGCCTTCGATCTTCTGCATGATGAAGCCCTCGCCGCCGAACAGGCCGGTGAGGATCTTGCGCTGCAGGTGGATGCCCAGCGACACGCCGCGGGCACCGGCCAGGAAGCTGTCCTTCTGGCAGATCAGGCGCCCGCCGTGCTCGTCGAGCTTCATCGCCAGCACGGTGCCGGGGTAGGGCGCGGCGAACGCCACGTGCGCCTTGCCGCTGCCGGTGTGGGTGAAGGTCGTGGTGAACAGGCTCTCGCCGGTGACCACGCGCTTGCCGGCCGACAGCAGCTTGTCGAACACGCCGCCGCCCTGGCCGCTGTGCGAGCCGTCGCCGAACACGGTGTCCATCTGCACGCTGGAGTCCTTGTACATCAGTGCGCCGGCCTCGGCGATCGCGGTCTCGCCGGGATCGAGCTCCACCTCGACGAACTGCATGTCGGTGCCGACGATGCGGTAGTCGATGTCATCGCTCCGGCCCTTCACCGGAGGCGGCGCGGGCGGCAGGTGCGGGGCGCCGCCGGCCGTGGCCTCGGCGAACTCCGGCATCGAGCGCGCCGGCTGCCAGCCGCTCATGCCCTCGCGCCAGCACTGCGCGGTCGGGTTGGCGCGGACCCAGGCCTGGGCGGCCTCGGCGTCGAAGGGGCCCACGCGCTCACCGTTGGCGGGGACGAAGTACCACTGGCTCATCGTGCATTCCTTTGTGTGAGGGATGACCGAAGTGTAGCGACCGCGCGCGCGCCGTCACCGGCCGGAGGTCACTCCGTCGCGGGCGCGTTCACCGTCGGTTCGGTGGACACCGTGCCCCGGCCGAAGCGCTCGCCGAAGAAGTCGCCCTCGTTCCAACGGGGCCGTTCGGAGGCGTCGGCGACCTTCCGCCCGATCATGGCATTGAGGCGCGCCAGGCGTGCCGCGTCGTCGTAGCGGATCGGCTGCGAGGCGTCGTCGCCGGGGCGGTGGTAGTGCTCGCGCAGGAAGGCGCCGTTGATCGCGCGGGCGTCGACGCCGTCGCGGCCGGTGTAGCCACCGACCAGGTAGATCGACGGCACCCCGCTGCGAATGAACGCGTACTGGTCGCTGCGCACGAAGATCGATTCTTCCGGCACCGGGTCGGGCGAGAGCGCGACCCCGACCTCGCGCGCAGCCGCCTCCACCAGCGGCTGCAGGCTGGAGTGCTCGATGCCCACCGGCACGACGTCGGTCGTCGGCGCCAGCAGCACCGGCATGTCCATGTTGATGTTGGCGACCAGCGAGCCAGCCGGCACGGTCGGGTGCCGCGCGAACCACTCCGCGCCCAGCAGGCCCTTCTCCTCGGCGGTGACCGCGACGAACAGGATCGAGCGCTTCGGCGGCGCGTCCGACTGCGCCAGCCGCTTGGCTGCCTCGAGCATGATCGCCACGCCCAGGGCGTTGTCGAGTGCGCCGTTGTAGATCGCGTCGCCGTCCACCGGCGCGCCGATGCCGACGTGGTCGAGGTGGGCGCTGAACACCACGTGCTCGGCCGCGAGCGCGTGATCGCTGCCGGCCAGGCGTGCGACTACGTTGCGTGACTCGGCTGGCGCGATCCGGGTACGCGCCGCCAGATGGACGGTGCCCGGCAACGGGAAGCCGCGGAGGGTCCCGGCCGCGTTGTCCTCGAACAGCGCGCGGGTCTCGTGCCCGCCGGCATCGAGCAGCAGCGGTGCCGCCGCCGCGCTGACCCGGGCCACGACCTTGAGGTCCGGGAAGGTATCGAGCGCCGTGCCGTTCGCGTCGCGCAGGCGCATCGAGGGACGCTCCCAGTTCGCGACGCCGCGTGGCCATGGCGAGCGGGCCTCGTCGCTGTCGGTGGCGACGAAGATCGCGCCGACCGCGCCACGCGCGCTGAGTTCGCGCAGTTTCTCGCGCTGCGAGGCATGGAAGGCCCGGCGGTCGGTGTCGAATCGGGCGGGCGCCCCGTTGAAGAGCACGGCGACGCGTCCGCGTACCTCCAGGCCCTCGAAATCGTCGTGCCCCAGGGCCGGCGCATGGACGCCCTGGCCGACGAAGACCATCGGTGCCTCCACCTCGGCGTCCGCGGCGTTGAAGTTGACGTCGGGCAGGTACTGCTCCCGGTAGCGCAGCGCGACTTCGCGACCCGCCCGCTCCACCACGAAGCGGGCGCCAGCCTCGACACGGCGAGCCTCCAGCATCGGCACCGCCTGGTAGTAGCCGTCCTCGCCCGCCGGCGCCAGGCCGGTGGCGCGGAAGCGCTGGGCGACGTACAGCGACGCCAGTGCATGCCCGCGGGTGCCGGCCTCGCGGCCCTCGAGCAGGTCGTCGGCCAGGAAGCGCACGTCGGCCTCGATCCGACGCGCATCGGCCGCTGCGCTCGCGTCGTAGGGCTCGCGCTCGACCGGGGGCGGCGCGGGGGACGAGCAGGCCGCCGATGCAAGGCAGGAGGCCAGGGCGATGCCACGGGTCCAGCGTTGGACGAAAGGCCTCATGCGCGCGGCAGCTCCACGTCCACCATCACGGGTCCCATCAGGCGCAATGCGAAATCGGTCAGGAAGAGCAGCCATGCGAAGCCACCCAGAAGCATCCAGATGACATTGGCCGAGGTGAAGCGAGCGTTGCTGCGCCCCTCGGGGTCCCCACCCGCAGCGTTGATGGCCATCTGGATACGCCACAACACCAGCCCGACAAGCAGGGTGCAGGCCCACGCGCCCAGCCCGAACACGAGGGGCGACTGGGTGAACGGCGCCGCACGGGCGGCGCTGATGCTGGCGAGCTGCAGCAGTACGAACGCGGTCGCGAGGGCCGTGGGGCGCCAGGCATGCCCGCCGCCCTCGCCGCGCAACCGTGCATCGACCTTGCCCGTCAGCGAGTGCATGAAGAAGACCGGGAACAGGGCGCGCACGACGGGCGACATCGCCACCCGGTGGTGGCGGCGGTAATGCGTCCACTGCTTGTAGGACCAATAGATCTGGTAATAACCAAAGGTCAGGGCGTACAGGAGAAGCAGCTTGGTGCCTGCGACGACATGGAACTCCGCGCGATCGGCACCCGCCGAAGGCTGTTCGATCCGTGCGGCCGGTGGTGCATAGACGTCGCGTTGCAAGGCCTCTCCGTCCGCGATGGCGTCGTGCGTCATGCCGTCCCCTGTCGTATTCCTGTGGCGTCCCCGGAGCTTATACCCGAGCGCAGCACGGGCTGCGACCCGACGACCGTCGCTGCGCTAAGCTGCCGGCATGTTCACCCTTGCCGGCGTCGACAAGCGCTATGGGTCGACCGTCGCCCTCGACGGCGTCGACCTGCACATCGCGGCCGGCCACCGGACCGCCCTGATCGGGCCCAGCGGGGCCGGCAAGTCGACCGTGCTGCGGATGCTGATCGGGCTGGAGTGGCCGGATCGCGGCCAAGTGCGCTTCGATGGCGAGCCGCTGCGGCGCGACGCCCTGCTCGAGCAGCGCCGGCGCATCGGCTACGTGATCCAGGAAGGCGGCCTGTTCCCGCACCTGAGCGCAGGCGACAACGCCGCTCTGCTCGCCCGCACCCTGGGCTGGCCGCGCGAGCGCATACGCGAGCGCCTGGAGGCGCTCTCGACCCTGTGCCAGCTGCCCGTCGATGCGCTGCAGCGCTTTCCGGCCGAGCTTTCGGGCGGCCAGCGCCAGCGGGTGGGCCTGGTGCGCGCGTTGATGCTCGACCCCCCGGTGCTGCTGCTCGACGAGCCGCTGGGCGCGCTGGATCCGGTGATCCGCCATGACCTGCAGGCGCAGATGCGCGAGCTGTTCGCACGCCTGGGCAAGACCGTGGTGATGGTCACCCATGACGTCGCCGAGGCGGCATACCTTGCCGACACCCTGGTCCTGCTGCGCGCCGGCCGCGTGGTCCAGGAGGGGTCGGCGCGCGCGCTGCACGATGCGCCGGCCGAGCCCTTCGTGCGCGAGTTCCTGCAGGCCCAGCGCAGCCTCGAGGCCTGCCTGTGAGGCCGGCCGCGGCCGTCGCCGCCTGCCTGTGCCTGCTGCTGTCGTGCGCCAGCCACGGTGTCTTCGCCGGCGAGACCCTGCGCGTGGGCAGCAAGAACTTCACCGAGTCGGTGATCCTGGGCGAGATCGCCGCCGGGGTCGGACGCCAGCAGGGCCACGCGGTCGAGCACCGCCGCCAGCTGGGCGGCACCCGCATCCTCTGGCGCGCGCTGGAGGAGGGCGACATCGACCTGTACCCGGAGTACACCGGCACACTCGCGCAGGAACTGCTGCAGATGCCCGGTGCCGACGAGGACGCCCTGGTGGATGCGTTGGCCACGCGCGGTCTGCGCATGACCGCCCCTTTGGGCTTCGACAACACCTATGCCCTGGGCATGCGCGCCGACCGCGCGCTGGAGCTCCAGGTCGACAGCATCTCCGACCTGGCGGCGCACCCCGGGTTGCGCATCGGCCTGAGCAACGAGTTCATGCAACGCGCCGACGGCTGGCCCGGCCTGAGCGCCACGTACGGACTGCCGCAGGCGGCCAACGGCCTGGACCATGACCTCGCCTATCGGGGCCTGGAAAGTGGTGCGATCGACGTCATCGACCTCTACAGCACCGATGCGGAGATCGCGCACTACGGCCTGGTGGTGCTCGACGACGATCGCCGCTATTTCCCGTCCTACCAGGCGGTCTATCTCTACCGCGAGGATCTCTCCATGCGGGCGCCCGACTGGACCGCCGCGCTCGACGCGATGGCCGGACGCATCGACGCGGCGACCATGCGCGGGCTCAACGCACGGGTGAAGCTCGGGCGCGAGACCGAAGCCCGGGTCGCGGCCGACTGGCTGGGCGTGGAGGCCCCGCGGGCCGGTGGTCGCATGGAACGGATCGCCCGCCGCAGCCTCGAACACCTGCAACTGGTGGCGGTGTCGCTGGCGCTCGCCCTGCTGGTGGCCTTGCCGCTGGGCGTGGTGGCCGCAAGACGTCCGCGCCTGGGCCAGTTCGTGCTGTCATTGACCGGCCTGCTGCAGACCTTGCCGTCGCTGGCCGTGTTCGTTTTCATGATCCCGCTGTTCGGGATCGGCGCCGGCCCGGCGATCGCGGCGCTCTTCCTGTACAGCCTGCTGCCGATCGTCCGCAACACCCATGCCGGCCTCACCGGCATTCCACGCGACCTGCGCGAAACCGCGGCGGCGATCGGCCTGCCTTCGCGCACGCGCCTGTGGCGGGTGGAGTTGCCGATCGCCCTGGGCACGATCCTGGCCGGCATCAAGACTGCGGCGGTGATCAACGTGGGCACCGCGACGCTCGGCGCGCTGATCGGCGCCGGCGGCTACGGCCAGCCGATCCTCACCGGCATCCGCCTGGACGACATCGGCATGATCCTGGAAGGCGCCATCCCGGCCGCGCTGCTGGCGCTGGCGGTGCAGGGCCTGTTCGAGGCCATCGAGCGCCGCCTGACCCCGCGCGGCCTGCGCATCGCGGCCCGCCAGTAGCGCCGCGGTGCGGGATCATCATGGGCGTTCGTGGGGCGTCTTGCGATAGCGCGGCTCCGGAGCGGTGGTGACGTCGTCGTCGGGCTCGCGCAGATCGATCGTGCTGCCGTCGGCCAGGACGACGTCGAGGGTCTGGTAGGTCCAGCGGCCTTTCTCGCGCGTGGCCTCCACGTGCAGGGAGGCGTTCGCGCGCGGGCCGTCCAGTGGAATGCGCAGGTCCGCCTCGCCCTCGTCGTCCGCGGTGCGCAGGTGGCCCTGGGTCATGAAGCCGGCTTCGATCGGCTCGCCGAGCGCGGCCACGACCGCCGTCGAGTCGCGTGCCCGCTCGATGGCGTGCTGGTAGGGCGCCGAGTTGGCCAGCAGGCCGAACAGCAGCGAGAACATGCCGAACATGGCCAGCGCGAACACCGCCAGCAGGCCCGCGCCGGCCAGCGGCACGCACCACTTCCAGTTGCGTTGCCACCAGCTTCGCGCTGGCGCCTGGGTCGACATGGCCTCTCCTTTCAGCGTTCGCGTTGGTGGACCCGGCGATGCGCCCGGGACGACAGGCGCGGCGCTACTTGCGGGGCGGAAAGCGCAGCACCACGCCGCGTTCCTCGTCGTCGGCGGGCTCGGGGCGGTGCCAGATCACCGGCACGTCCTCGGGAGCGCCGGGTTCGAGCTCCGCGCGCGTGGCCTCGGCCCGTGCATCGATCTCGTCCTCGTCTTCCCAACTGTAGCGTTTGCGCGGCGGCTGCGGGTCGAGCCGGCTGAAGAGCCAGGCGGCGACCACGCCGCCGATGGCGCCGCCCAGGTGCGCCTGCCAGGACACGCCGGGCTCGCGCGGCAGCACGGTCAACAACATGCCGCCATAGAACAGGAAGGCCGCCATCGAGGCGGCGACCGCCGGCCGGTCGCGTCGCAGCAGGCCGAGCAAGAACACCATGAACATCAGCCCGTGGGTCAGTCCGCTGGCGCCGAGGTGGTGGCTGCCGGTGTCGCCGAGCAGCCAGGCGGCCAGGCCCGAGCCCAGCCAGATCAGCGGCAAGGCCCGCACGGTGGCACGCGGGTACATGCCGCCCGCGAGCGTGCCGAGCATCAGCAGGGAGATGGCGTTGGCAGCCAGGTGCTCGAAGGAGCCATGCAGCAGGGGCGCGCCGAGCACGCCGAGCAGGCCGGCCGCCGCGCCCGGCGTCACCGTCCAGCGCTCCACGTCGAAGTAAGGCTGGCTCAGGAACACCGCCGTCAGCAGCAGGACGAAACCCAGGCTGAGGTTGAATGCCCGCAGCCAGCGGCGCTTGTCGGCCTGCCGTTGGGCGGGGCTGTCGAGGATGTCGGCATCGGTGGGCAGCTTCATGCCCACCAGATGGCAGCCCGGGCCCGCGATTGCAAGTCCCGCCCGCGGGCACCACTGTCCCGCATCGGGATCAATCCGCCGGCTCGCGCGGCGGCAGCAGCAGGCTCAGGACCATGGTCGCGGCAAGCACCACGGCCACGACCGCGAGCGAGGCCAGCACCGGGATCTTGTAGAGGTCGACGATCAGCATCTTCGTGCCGATGAAGGCCAGCACCAGCGCCAGGCCATAGGGCAGCAGGTGGAAACGGTCGGCCATGCCCGCCAGCAGGAAGAACATCGCCCGCAGGCCGAGTACGGCGAAGACATTGGAGGTGAGCACGATGAACGGGTCGTAGGTGATCGCGAAGATCGCCGGGATGCTGTCCACGGCGAAGATCACGTCGGTGATCGCGATCATGACGATGACGACGAACAGCGGGGTGTACAGCCGCCGCCCGTTGCGCAACACGCTCAGCGCATTGCCCTGGTAGTTGCGCAACAGGGGCAGGTGGCCGCGCATCCAGCGCAGCACCGGATTGCGCGCCAGGTCGGGTTCCTGGCCCGCGGCGATCCACATCTTCACGCCCGTCACCAGCAGGAAGATCCCGAACACGTAGAGCATCCAGTGGAAGCGCGCCAGCAGCGCGGCGCCGGCGAAGATCATGATCGCGCGCAGCACGATCGCCCCGAGCACGCCGATCACCAGCGCGCGCTGGCGTTGTTCCTCGGGCACCGCGAAGTAGGTGAAGATCGTCAGGAAGACGAAGATGTTGTCGACCGCCAGCGATTTCTCCACCAGGTAGCCGGTCAGGAACTCCAGCCCGATCCGGTGCGCGACCTCGGGCCCCGCCGTGCCCTTGAGGTACTACCACAGCCCGGCGTTGAAGGCCAGGGCCAGGACCACCCAGCCCAGGCTCCACCACGCGGCCTCGCGCACGGTGACCTTGTGCGGCCCGCCGTGGCGCATCAGCACCAGGTCGACCTGCAGGGCCAGGACCACGAGGAGGGCGAATGCGCCCCAGAGCAGGGGACTGCCGATCGTTTCCATTGCGGGTGCATCTCCGGAACATGAAAAAGCCCGAACCGCGGGGTTCGGGCTGTTTCGGTGGGTACCGGACAGACCTCCGCCTTGCGGCGAAGGTCTTGCTCGCGGCCCGGTTCCCGTTGGAACCCGGACCGCCTTCGGGCCGGAGGAGTGGGACGCGGTCCCACTGCTCGTAATGACGACGGCGAAGTTGGGAGCTACTCCCCTTCTGTAGCCGGGGATTCTGGGTGCGCGCCCGGCAAAGGTCAATTGCCGCGTGCCTGCGCCGGTACAATATGCCGATGAACGCCCCCGTCCCCACCGTCCGCCTCAAGAACGCCTGGAAATCCAGCCATCCCTGGATCTTCCAGCGCCTGGTCGAGAAGCCCGCCCAGCGGCCCAAGCCGGGCAGCATCGTGGATGTGGTCGGGGTCGAGGGCGACTGGATCGGCCGGGGCTTCTACAACGGTCATTCGCGCATCGCGGTGCGCATCCTGGAGACGCGGCGCGAGGTGCCGGTGGATGCGGGCTGGTTCTCGCGCAAGATCGCCGAGGCCGTCGCCCTGCGACGCGAAACGCTCAAGCTCGACGGCATCAGCAATGCCTGGCGGGTGGTCCACAGCGAGGGCGATGGGCTGTCCGGGCTCGTGGTCGATCGCTACGACGACCTGCTCGTCGTGGAATTTTTCAGTGCCGGCATGTTCCGCCATCGCGACTGGGTCTACGAGGCGCTGACCGAACAGTTCCCGGGTTGCCGCTTCTACAGCTTTGCCGACGAGCATGTCCAGAAGCAGGAAAGCTTCGATTTCCGCGGAAATCCGCCGGTCCCGCCTGCGGTGATCAGCGAGCACGGGGTGAAGTTCCGCGCCGACCCGGCCGGCGCGCACAAGACCGGCTTCTTCGCCGACCAGCGCGAGAACCGAGAATGGCTGTCGCAGCATGTCGAAGGGGCGTCGGTCCTGGACCTGTGCTGCAACACCGGCGGCTTCGCCGTCTATGCCGCGGTCCGCGGCGCCAGCGACGTCGTCGGCGTCGACATCGATGCCGACGTGATCGAGATCGCCAAGGGCAATGCGCGGCTCAACAACGTGCGCCCGCGCTTCGTCCAGGCCGACATCTTCCCCTGGCTGCGCGACGCGGCCAACGCCGGCGAGGCGTATGACGTCGTCATCCTCGACCCGGCCAAGATGACGCGCGATCGCGAGCAGGTGATCCCGGCGCTCAAGAAGTACCTCGACATGAACAAGCTGGCCCTGGGCGTGGTCAAGCCCGGCGGGCTGTTCGCCACCTTCTCCTGCACCGGCCTGGTCAGCGAGGAGCAGTTCCTGGACATGTTGCGTCGCGCGGCCTTCTACGCCGGCCGTACCGTGCAGGTCCTCAAGGTCGCCGGCGCCGGCCCCGACCACCCCTGGATCGCGGGCGTGCAGGAGTCGCGCTACCTCAAGGCTGTGTTCTGCCGCGTGATCGACTGATCGCGCCTACCGTTGCGACGTCGCCGTAGGGTGGGTCGAGCCGAAGGCGATACCCACCGTCGCTCACAGCCATAAGGAACGATGGGTTTTGCATTGCGCAACCCGTCCGAAACGGTCGCGCGTCCACGAACGCCCGGGCGCCGGCGCCCGGGCCGGGGGTGGAACTCCCCGGCCGTGCCAGGAGCTGGATCCCAGCGTTCGCTGGGATGACGATTTATGGGGTCACCGGATGGGGGCAGCTGCGCCATCACCGTAGGGTGGGTAGAGCCAAAGGCGAAACCCACCGTCGCGAAATTTCGTGCAAGACGCATGATGGGTTTTGCTTCGCGCTACCCATCCTACG
>NZ_VICE01000155.1 GCF_006546775.1 Marilutibacter aestuarii | reverse complement strand
GCCAAGGCGCCGATCGAAGGCCGCTACATCGTCGTGCTGAAGGACGATGCCGCCGCGATGGGCTTCGAGGCGCAGTCGGCGAACAAGCCGAGCGTCGCCGCCGTCGCGCAGTCGTTCGCCCGCAACAAGAGTCGCCGCGGCGGACGCGGCAACGTCGTGCGCACCTACCACAGCGCCCTGCGTGGGTTCGTGGTGGAAGCCAACGATGACGAACTCGCGCAGATCCTCGCCGACGATCGCGTCGCCTATGTCGAGGAGGACGGCATCATGCATGCCTCGGCCACCCAGAACAACGCGACCTGGGGCATCGACCGCGTCGACCAGCGCAACCTGCCGCTGAGCGGCACGTACAGCTACGACACCACGGCGAGCAACGTGCACGCCTACATCATCGACACCGGCATCCGCGCCAGCCACAACGACTTCGGTGGCCGCGTCGGCAGTGGCTACACCGCCATCAGCGACGGCAATGGCACCAACGACTGCAACGGCCACGGCACCCACGTCGCCGGCACCGTCGGCGGCGCCACCTACGGTGTCGCCAAGGCCGTGCGCCTGTACCCGGTCCGCGTGCTGGGCTGCAATGGCTCGGGCAGCAACTCCGGCGTGATCGCCGGCATGGACTGGGTGGCGCAGAACCACGTCAAGCCGGCCGTGGCCAACATGAGCCTGGGTGGCGGTGCGTCCTCGACCACCGACCAGGCAGTCGCCCGCATGGTCAATGCCGGTGTCACCGTGGTCGTGGCCGCCGGCAACGACAACGGCAACGCCTGCAACTACTCACCGGCGCGCGCCGCCAGCGCGATCACCGTCGGATCGACCACGTCGTCCGATGCGCGTTCCTCGTTCTCGAACTACGGCACCTGCCTGGACATCTACGCCCCGGGTTCGTCGATCACCTCGGCCTGGCACACCAGCAACACGGCGACCAACTCGATCAGCGGCACCTCGATGGCCTCGCCACACGTCGCCGGCGTCGCCGCGCTGTACCTGGCCGGCAACCCGAACGCCTCGCCGAGCCAGGTCACCAGCGCGATCGCCAACAACGCCACTCCGAACAAGGTCAGCGACGCCAAGACCGGCTCGCCGAACCTGCTGCTGTACAGCGTCTTCGGCGGCGGCAATCCCGACCCGGATCCCGATCCGGATCCGACGCCGGGCAGCCTGCAGAAGGGCGTGCCGGTCAACGTCAATGGCGCGCAGGGCTCCGAGACACGCTACACCCTGACCGTCCCGGCCGGCGCCAGCAACCTGAGCTTCACCACCAGCGGTGGCAGCGGTGACGCCGACCTGTACGTCCGCTTCGGTTCGGCCCCGACGACCAGCACCTACGACTGCCGTCCGTACAGGAACGGCAACGCCGAGAGCTGCACCTTCGCCAGCCCGCAGGCGGGCACCTGGCACGTGATGCTGCGCGGCTACAGCGCCTACAGCGGCCTGTCCCTGGTGGCCGACTACAGCACCGGCGGCGGTGGTGGCGAGCCCTGCACGGGCTGCGACAAGTACAGCGGTTCGCTGTCGGGCACGGGCACCTCCGCCGTGCAGCCGAACGGCACCTACTACCAGTCTGGCGCCGGTGCGCAGAAGGGCTGGCTGCAGGGTCCGGCCGGGGCCGACTTCGACCTCGAGCTGTACCGCTGGAACGGCTCGGGCTGGAGCAAGGTCGCCGAGTCGACCACGCCGTCCAGCGAGGAGTCGGTCAACTACAACGGCGCGGCCGGTTACTACTACTGGCGCGTGCTGTCGTACTCCGGCAGCGGCAGCTACAAC
>NZ_VICE01000154.1 GCF_006546775.1 Marilutibacter aestuarii | reverse complement strand
ACCGGTGGTTCGCAAGCCGCGTCCCCTCACCCCCCGGCCCAGCGCAGCGCGCTGGGCGTTCGGCAAGACCGCGCGGCAGTGCCGCGCAAGCGGTCTTGCCTCACCCCGATCTTCGGCGGAAGAGGAAAGCGGAGACGGCCACCATCACCAGGGTCGGCAGCAGGTAGGCAATTCGGAAGTCAAACTTGAGGACCTTCGCCAACTGCACGAACTGCGACTGCAGCAGGTAGAAGCCGAGTGCGAACAGGATGCCGACGAACAGGCGCTTGCCGGTGCCGCCGCTGCGCAGCAGGCCGAACGCGAAGGGGATCGCGGCCAGGCACAGCACGATGACGTTGAGCGGGTAGAACCAGCGACCCCAGTAGTGCTCCTCGAACTCGCTGGCGTCGAGATTGTTGCGCTTGCGGTACTCGATCGCTTCGCGCAGCGTGCCGGCGCTCAGGTAGCGGGGCCTGTCGGTACCGGCCGTGAGTGCGGTCGCATCGAGCCGCGACTCCCACTTTTCCTCGTCCACGTGCGACTCGGTCACCGAACGCTCGTCGAAATACGTGCGGGTGACGTCGCGCAGCAGCCAGCCGCCGGGGCGATGCTCGGCCACCTTCACCAGGGCCATCGATTTCAGGCGGCCGTCGTCGGCGAATTCGTACAGGTGCACGTCGTGCAACTCGATCCAGCGATCGCCGCCGTCGTCGCGCTCCTGGCCTGCAGCGGCGTTGAGGATGGTATCGCCCTCCCGCGCCCAGACGCCGGAATACTGCGCCACGATCATGTCGTCCGACTTCGACGAGGCCTTGAGTGCGTCGGCCCGGCGCTGGCCCTCCGGGCCCAGGGTTTCGCCACTGAGCGACATGAGCGCGGTAAGCAGGGCCACGGCGACCGCGACCGTGATGCCGATGCGACGCCGCGACAGGCCCACCGCGCGCAGCGCGGTCAGTTCGGAGGTCGCGGCCAGCTGGCCCAGCGCCATCAGCGAACCGATCACCGCCGCATAGGGGAACAGGTAGTTGGCGCGGCGCGGGACGGTGAGGCCGGTGTACACCAGCGCCTGCATGAAGCCGTAACGCCCCTTGCCCACGTCGCTCAGCTCGCTGACCAGCGCCAGCATGACGTCCAGACCCAGCAGCACGCCCCAGGTCAGCAGCACCGCCCCGAGCACGGCGCGAGCGACGTACAGATCGTGGACCTTGAACATGGGACGGCTCATGCGCGCACCCTCGGCCGGCGCATGCTGCCATCGCGCAGGTAGATCCAGGCGCCAAAGGCCAGCAGCGGCAGCACCAGCCACCACAGTCCGAGCCCGAGCGGGATCTTGCCGCCCGCCAGCCAGCCGGTGCCCACCAGCATCAGCATCACGCCGACCAGGTAGCCGAGGAAGCCCAGCAGCATGCTGCCGTAGCGCGGTTGCCGGGGCATGCTCCGCGCCAGCGGAATGGCCATCAGGGCGAACGCCAGGGCCAGCAGCGGTGGCGCCAGTCGGCGGTGCAGCTGCGCGCCGGCTTCCGGCCGTGGATCGCCGACCAGGGCAAGCGTGGGCTGCGCCTCCGGCTCGTCCAGTGCGTATTTTTCCTTGCCGGCGGGCATCCGGACCTCGTTGCTGGCATAGCGCATCAGCCGGAAATCCTTGCCGCCGGCACCGGGACCCTCGACCTCGAAGCCATTGTTCAGGACCAGGTAGCGCAAGCCATCCTCGCCGGTCCTGAGTTCCCCCTGGTTGGAGGTGACGACGTTGATGCGGTCCTCGCGCTTGCGATAGACGAATACCCGGTCGAAGCGCTGGCCCTCGCCGTCCATCTCGCCGACGAACGCAACGCCGCTGCCGCCGGGCAGCTCGGTGAAGCGCCCGGGCTCGAGCCCGGCGACGATGAGGTTGCGATTGGCCTCGTTGATCATCTCGCGCGAAACCCGCTCGGCCCACGGGCCCAGCCACAATGAACAGGCAGCGACGACCGCCACCACCGGCAGCACCACCCACGCCAGCGGCCTGAGCAGCCGGCGCGGACCCACGCCGATCGAGGCGATCACCGGCATTTCGGCATCCCGGTAGAGCCGCCCCATCGCCAGCATCAGGCCGAGCATCAGGGCCAGGGGCAGGATGACCGGCAGCCAGTTCAGCAGGACCAGGCCCAACTGGCTGAGCAGCAGGCCCGCCGGCAGCCGCCCGCGCGCGATGTCGCCGAGCACGTCGGTGAGGGCGCCGCCGACGCAGACGATCAGCAGGATCACCAGGGTGGCGAACACCGACTGTACGAATTCGCTCAGCAGATATCGGTCAAGCTTCGGCATCGGGCGGGCTTGCTTTAGACTCGGGGGTTCTTTCGTCGACAGCGGGCGGGCACGGCAGGCGCCGCGCCGGGATTGGCAGCAGGCCCAGGCAGGCCTCCCGTCCGCCGATTGTACGGAAACTCTTCATTCTTACCCGGGAATCTGTTTCATGGCCCTAGAATTCGACCTGAACCGCGACGCCCCCGCCGCCGCCCAAGCCGACTGCATCGTCGTCGGCATCTTCGCCGACAACAGCCTCAGCCCCGCCGCGCAGGCCATCGATGCCGCCAGCAGCGGCCGCATCAAGGCGCTGGCCGAGCGCGGCGACGTCAGCGGCAAGACCGGCCGGACCGCACTGCTGCACGACATGGAGGGCGTCACCGCCCCGCGCGTGCTGGTGGTCGGCCTGGGCGAAGCGGGCAAGTTCGGCGTCCCGCAGTACCTCAAGGCGGTGGCCGACGCGACCCGCGCGCTGAAGACCGGCCCGGTCGAACGCGCCGTCTTCACCCTGTCGGAGCTGCCGGTCGCCGGCCGCGATGCCGCCTGGGCGATCCGCCAGGCCGTGATCGCCGCCGACCACGCCGCCTACCGCTACACCGCCACCCTGGGCGCCAAGAACAAGGCCCGCGAGCACAAGGGCCTCAAGCGCCTGTCGATCAGCGGCGACGACGAGGCCGCGCTGGCGCTGGGCAAGGGCACGGCCGCCGGCGTGCAGTTCGCCCGCGAACTGGGCAACCTGCCGCCGAACATCTGCAACCCCGGCTACCTGGCCGAGCAGGGCCGCAAGTTCGCCGACCGCTTCGACAACACCGAGTGCGAGGTGCTGGAAGTGGCCGACATGGAGAAGCTGGGCATGGGCTCGCTGCTCGCCGTCGGCCGCGGCTCGGCCAACCCGCCGCGCCTGGTGGTGCTCAAGTACGCCAATGGCGGCGACAGCAAGCCTTACGTCCTGGTCGGCAAGGGCATCACCTTCGACACCGGCGGCATCAACCTCAAGACCCAGGGCGGCATCGAGGAGATGAAGTTCGACATGTGCGGCGCGGCGACGGTCATGGGCACTTTCGTGTCCGCGGTCGGCATGGCCCTGCCGGTCAACCTGGTGGTGGTGGTCCCGGCGGTCGAGAACATGCCCGACGCCGACGCCTACCGCCCCTCGGACGTGCTGACCAGCATGTCCGGCAAGACGATCGAGGTCGGCAACACCGACGCCGAGGGCCGCCTGATCCTGTGCGATGCGCTGACCTACGCTTCGAGGTTCGAGCCTGCCGCCCTGGTCGACGTCGCGACCCTGACCGGCGCCTGCATGATCGCCCTGGGCAAGTACGCCAGTGGCCTGATGAGCAAGGACGACGACCTCGCCAACGAGCTGCTGGCCGCCGGCGAGCAGGTCTTCGACCGCGCCTGGCGCCTGCCGCTGTGGGACGAATACCAGTCGATGCTCGACTCGGCCTACGCCGATGTCTACAACATCGGCGGCCGCTGGGCGGGCGCGATCACCGCCGGCTGCTTCCTGTCGCGCTTCACCGAAGGCCAGCGCTGGGCGCACCTGGACATCGCCGGCAGCGCCAGCGACGAAGGCCGCAAGGGCATGGCGACCGGTCGCCCGGTCGGCCTGCTCAGCCAGTGGCTGATCGACCAGGCAGGACGCGTGAATTGAGAATGGGGGGAAGGGAATGGTGAGAAGCCTCCTCCATTCTTGCCCGTGCGACTGCCCCGACGGCAGTCGCTCCCGCGCCTGATCGCCACGTTCCCGATTCCCTGCCTCGACTCCCATCCAAGATGCCCAGCGCCGACTTCTACCTGATCGCCAAGCCGCGCTTCCGCGAGGAGCCCCTGCGCCTGGTCTGCGAGCTCGCCCGCAAGGCCTATGAAAAAGGCGTCCCCACCCTGGTCCTGGCGCGCGACGCCGCCCAGGCCGAGCAGCTCGACGACCTGCTGTGGTCGTTCGACCCGGATGCCTTCATCCCGCACCAGATCGTCGGGGTCGACGTCGACGAGGACGAAGCCGACGTGCTCATCGCGACCCCGGACGCCGACGTGGCGCTTCGACCGATCGTCATCAACCTGCGCGATGCCGCGGTGGAAGGCGCTTTCGAGCGCGTACTTGAGGTCGTACCGGCCGACGAAGGCGCGCGCGGCCCCCTGCGCGAGCGCTGGAAGCAGTACCAGGCCCTTGGCATCGACGTGAAGAAGCACGACATGTGACCCCGTGCCGGCCCCGCCCCGCGGGCGCCGGCCATCCCCTCGGCGACGACCGTCGCCCGACGGGGCAGACCCGGACCAGGACCCCCATGAACCACGCCCTCGCCCCCAGTTACGACCCCACCCAGTTCGAATCCCGCCTCTATGAGCAGTGGGAGTCCAGCGGCGTGTTCGCGCCGTCCGGCGAAGGCGAGCCGTACTGCATCCTGCTGCCACCGCCGAACGTCACCGGCACCCTGCACATGGGCCACGCCTTCCAGCACACCCTGATGGACGCGCTGGTGCGCTACCACCGCATGCGCGGCTTCGACGTGCTGTGGCAGATGGGCAGCGACCATGCCGGCATCGCCACCGAGATGGTGGTTTCGCGCAACCTCGCCGCCGAGGGCAAGGGCGACACGCGCGATTCCCTTGGCCGCGAGGGCTTCATCGGCAAGGTCTGGGAGTGGAAGGCGCACTCGGGCGACACCATCGAGCGGCAGATGCGCCGCATCGGCACCTCCGGCGACTGGACCCGCAAGGTCTTCACGATGGACGACATGCCGGCCGGTGCCGTGGTCGAGGCCTTCGTCCGCCTGCACCAGGAAGGCCTGATCTACCGCGGGCAGCGCCTGGTCAACTGGGATCCGGTGCTGAAGACGGCGATCTCCGACCTGGAAGTCGTCAACCAGGAAGAAGACGGTTTCCTGTGGTCGATCCGTTACCCGCTGGCCGATGGCGCGGACTACGAGCACGTCGAGCTCGACGCCGACGGCAACGAGCTCCTGCGCGAGCGCCGCGACTACCTCGTGGTCGCCACGACGCGACCGGAGACCATGCTCGGCGACACCGCGGTGATGGTGCACCCGGACGACGCGCGCTACGCCGCGCTGGTCGGCGCCACGGTCGAGCTGCCGCTGAGCGGCCGCCGCATCCCGGTGATCGCCGACGCCTACGTCGAGCGCGACTTCGGCACCGGCGTGGTCAAGGTCACGCCCGCGCACGACTTCAACGACTACCAGGTCGGCCAGCGCCATGGCCTGCCGATGATCAGCATCCTGGCGCCCGATGCCTCGATCAACGACAACGCGCCGGAGGCCTACCGCGGTCTTGACCGCTACGTCGCGCGCAAGCAGATGCTCGGCGAGCTCGAGGCCGCCGGGCTGCTGGTCGAGGAGAAGGCGCACAAACTGCAGGTGCCGCGCGGCGATCGCAGCGGGCAGGCCATCGAGCCCTACCTGACCGACCAGTGGTTCGTGAAGATGGACGCGCTCGGCGCACGCGGCCTCGAACTGGCGGCCGGCACCGATGGAAAGCCCGGCGACGTCCGCTTCGTGCCCGGCAACTGGATCAACACCTACCGCCACTGGATGGAGAACATCCAGGACTGGTGCATCAGCCGGCAGCTCTGGTGGGGCCATCGCATCCCCGCCTGGTACGACGATGCCGGGAAGGCCTACGTCGGCCGCGACGAGGCCGAGGTGCGGGCGATGAACGCGCTGGGCGACGAGGTCGCGCTGCGCCAGGACGCCGACGTGCTGGAGACCTGGTTCTCCTCCGCGCTGTGGCCGTTCAGCACGCTGGGCTGGCCGGACCCGGAGGCGATGGCCGCACGCGGCTTCGACCGCTTCCTGCCCTCGTCGGTACTGGTCACCGGTTTCGACATCATCTTCTTCTGGGTCGCCCGGATGATCATGATGAGCGACCACTTCACCGGTGAAGTGCCGTTCCGCGATGTCTACATCACCGGCCTGGTGCGCGATTCGCATGGCCAGAAGATGTCCAAGTCCAAGGGCAACGTGCTCGATCCGCTGGACCTGATCGACGGCATCAGCGCCGACGCGCTCGTCGCCAAGCGGACCTCGGGACTGATGCAGCCGAGGATGGCCGAGAAGATCGAGAAGGCGACCCGCCGCGAATTCCCCGAGGGCATTCCCGCCTTCGGCGCCGACGCGCTGCGCTTCACCCTGGCCGCGCTCGCCGGCCCGGGTCGCGACATAAAGTTCGACCTCGGCCGCGCCGAGGGCTACAAGAACTTCTGCAACAAGTTGTGGAACGCGACCCGGTTCGTGCTGATGAACACCGAGGACCGCGTGTTCGAGGGCGTGCCGCAACCGCGGACCGAGACCGAGCGCTGGATCCTTGCCCGCCTCGACCAGACCGCCGCCGAGGCCGCGCGCCACTTCGCCGACTACCGTTTCGACCTGCTCAGCCAGGTGCTCTACGAGTTCGCCTGGAACGACTTCTGCGACTGGTTCGTCGAGCTGTCCAAGCCGGCGCTGGGCGGCGACGACGCCGACGCCGCCGACAGCACCCGCCACACCCTGCTGCACGTGCTCGAGCGCCTGCTCTCGCTGCTGCATCCGCTGGTGCCGTTCGTGACCGAGGAGCTGTGGCAGGCGGTCGCGCCACGCCTGGGCCTGGCGGGCACGATCATGCGCCGGCCCTACCCGACCGCCGGCGAGCTGGACGTCGATGGCTTCCAGGCGGCCGAGATCGACGTGGCCTGGCTCAAGTCGATGGTCTCGGCCCTGCGCCGCGTGCGCAGTGAACTCAACGTCGCGCCCACCCGCCAGGTGCCGCTGCTGCTGGCGGGCGGCGGTCCGGCCGACCACGCGCGCATTGCCCGGTTCGGCTCGCAGCTGCGCTTCCTGAACCGCCTGGAGCGGATCGAGGCCCTGGAGGACGGCGCCGAAGCGCCGCCCGCGGCGGCCGCGGTGGTCGGCGATCTGAAGCTGCTGGTGCCGCTGGAAGGCCTGGTCGACCTCGGCGCCGAGCGTTCGCGCCTGGACAAGGAAATCAAGCGCGTGACGGGCGAGATCGCCAAGTGCAACGGCAAGCTGGGCAATGCCACCTTCGTGGCCAACGCGCCGGCCGCGGTGGTGGAGCAGGAGCGCGAGCGCCTGGCCGACTGGACCCGGCAGCACGACGCCCTGGTCGCACAGCGCGCCAAGCTGTAAGCGGCGCGCGCGGCGCCGGCCCCAGCCGGCGTCAGTGCGACAGCAGCTCGATCGCCATCACCAGCGCGTCCTCGCGGCCATCGTGCGAGGGGTAGTAGCGCGGCCGGCGGCCGATCTCGTTGAATCCTTCCTGGTGGTAGAGCTCGATCGCGCCCCGGTTGGACGGGCGCACCTCGAGGAACACCCGCTCGGCACCACGCGCCCTCGCGATCTGCAGCAGCGCGCGCAGCAGCCGCCGGCCGTGTCCGCGGCCCTGCCGGTCCGGCGCGATGCAGATGTTCAGTACATGGGCCTCGCCCGCGGCCAGGCTGACGAGGAAATAGCCGACGATGCCCTCGTCGTCCTCGAGCACCCAGGCCGGGTAGTCGGCGCGCAGGCAGTCGCGGAAGATGCCCATCGACCAGGGGAACGGATAGGCCGCGATCTCCACCGCGAACACCGCGTCCAGGTCCGTCTCGCGCATCGGCCTCAGGCTGGCGAGGGCATGCGGCGGGTTGTCGGGTTGCGCGCTCATCGGCGCGAGCCCCGGCGCGCGGCGCGCAGCGCGTGCCATAGCGCGCGCTTGGCCACCGCGCCGTCGCGCAGGGCCTCCAACTCGAACTCGAGCGCGGCCAGCACGGCCTGGCCTTCACGCGGGGTCCGCTGCGCCGTGGCTCGCAACAAGGCACGGTACAGCGGGTCGGAGAGATCCAGCCGGGCCGGCGCGACCGCGGGTGTGTCCGGTGCCGTTGCCGGCGGGGCCTTGGACACGGGCAAGTCCACGAGGACCGGCGCCATCGGCCGCGGTTTCGGGATGCCCAGCATCGGCCCACGGTCCGGGGGCGGCGCCGACCCGGGGGGCTCGCCGGCTTCCGTCCGCGGGACAGGTGCGTGTGTCTCGACGTCCATGGCCCCGGGACCGCCCACCGGCATCATCACCGGGTGGCCGAGGGCCTGCAGCCATTCGCGCTGCTCGGCGGTCCACGGCAGGCTCACGCAGTGCCCTCCCCCTTGGGGCGGCGCAGCTTGCGGTACACCCAGTAGACGGGCCCCGACAGTGCATACAGCGACGCGATCGCGAGCAGCACGGTGGGCGGGTCGATCGCGATCGCCACCAGCACGACGAGCACGGCGATGATCGCCAGGAACGGGACGCGGTCATGCCGCGGCCCGCCCTTGAAACTCGAATAGCGCAGGCCGCTGACCATCAGCAGGGCCGCCGACACGGTCACTGCGAGCGCGGCGTAGCGCAACTGTTCGCCGCTGTATCCCAGCTCCTCGGCCGTCCACACCGCGCTGGCGAGCAGTCCCGCGGCCGCGGGACTGGCCAGGCCGATGAACCAGCGCTTGTCCACCACCGCGACCTGCGAATTGAAGCGCGCCAGGCGCAGGGCGGCGCAGGCCGCGTACAGGAAGGCCGCGATCCAGCCGATCTTGCCGGCTGTGATGCTGTCGTACTTCAGGGTTTGCAGGGACCAGTGGTACATGACCATGGCCGGCGCCAGGCCGAAACTGATCAGGTCGGCCAGCGAGTCGTACTGGACGCCGAATTCGCTCTGGGTATTGGTCAGCCGCGCCACCCGTCCATCCAGCCCATCAAGGACGGCCGCCACGAAAACGGCGATGCACGCGGTCGAATAATGCCCCTGCGATGCCGCGATGATGGCGTAGAAGCCCGCGAACAGGCCGCCGGTCGTGAACAGGTTCGGCAGCAGGTAGATGCCGCGGCCGCGGGGACGTGATGGAGTCGGAGTTTCTTGCATGCCGTAGAGTGTATCGCTTGCCTGCCCGCCCCAGCGGTGATGGAATCGTGACCTGCCGGCAATTCTGCCGCGAACGGAGTCTTACATGTCCCGCCAGACCCTGCCCTGCGTTCCTGTAACCCCGTCGCCCCGTCGCGGCCTGCTCCTGGCAGCATTGCTGATGGCCTCCGTGACCGCCGTCGCTGGCGAGGTGTACCAGTGGAAGGATGCCAACGGCGTCACCCATTATTCCGATTCGCCCCCGGCGGGCCACGAATACAAGAACCGCAGTATCCACGCCAGCGACCCCGCGGTGTCCCGGCAGGAGGGCGATGGCCAGCCGGTCGTGACGGCCCAGTGCGCTTCGGCACGCGCCAACCTCGCCCAGCTCGAGACGGGCACTCCGGTGGGCATCGACGAGGATGGCGACGGCAAGGCCGACGGCACCCTCAACGAGGCCCAGCGCGCCGCACAGAAGCAATTGGCGGAAGCCGCCATCCAGGTCCACTGCCAGGCATCCACCCCCAACCAGGGCGCGTCCGGCGACGCCTGACCGCCGCACCGCGGGGCACTCGGCCCGCCGCCACGTCCGGCGGGCTCGCTTCGCACGCCCGCGCGCGGCAAAATGGCCGCTTTCCCGCCAAGAATCCCGCCGATGCGCCTGTCGCAGTTCCATCTCCACACCAGCAAGGAAACCCCCGCCGACGCCGAGCTGGTCAGCCACAAGCTGATGCTCAAGGCGGGCATGATCCGCAAGCTGGCCGCAGGCCTGTATACCTGGTCGCCCCTGGGCCTGCGCGTGCTGCGCAAGGTCGAGCGGGTCGTGCGCGAGGAGATGGATGCGTCCGGCGCGGTCGAACTGCTCATGCCCTCGGTGCAGCCCCGGGAGCTGTGGGAAGAGACCGGCCGCTGGGAGAAGTTCGGTGGCCAGCTGCTGAAAATGAAGGACCGCAAGGACGCGTGGTACTGCTATGGCCCCACCCATGAGGAGGTCATCACCGACTTCGCCCGTGACGAGTTGGCCAGCTACAAGCAGCTCCCGGTGACCTTCTACCAGATCCAGACCAAGTTCCGCGACGAGATCCGCCCCCGCTTCGGCGTGATGCGCGCGCGCGAGTTCCTGATGAAGGACGCCTATTCCTTCCACGTCACCGACGAGGACCTGGGCCGCGAATACCTGAACATGTTCAACGCGTATTGCCGGATATTCACCCGCCTGGGCCTGGAATATCGCGCGGTATTCGCCGACACGGGCAGCATCGGCGGTAGCGCCTCGCACGAATTCCACGTCCTGGCCGAATCCGGCGAGGATGCGATCGCATATTCCAGCGACTCGGACTACGCCGCCAACGTCGAGTTGGCCGAAGCCCTGCCCGAGGGCGAGCGGCACGCGGCCGAGGAAAGCATGCGGGAGGTGGAAACGCCGACCCAGAAGACCTGCGAGGCCGTCGCCGAACTGATGGGCGTCGGCCTGGAGCGCACCGTCAAGTCGATCGCCCTGGTCGGCGCTGACGCCGACGGCGAAGCCCAGTTCGTCCTGGCGCTGGTCCGCGGCGACCACGTGCTCAACGAAATCAAGCTGGCCAAACTGCCGGGCCTGGGCGAGTACCGCATGGCCACGGAGGCTGAAATCCTGACGCACCTGGGCAGCGAGCCCGGTTTCCTGGGTCCGGTGTCGCCGCGCCAGCCGGTCCGCGTCGTGGCCGACCGCAGCGTCGCCGCGCTGGCCGATTTCGTGGTCGGCGCCAATCGACCCGGCTTCCACCTGGCGGGTGTCAACTGGGGCCGCGACCTGCCCGAGCCGGAAACCGTCGCCGATATCCGCAACGTGGTCGAGGGCGACCGTTCGCCCGACCGGCACGGCACCCTGGGAATATGCCGGGGCATCGAGGTAGGCCATGTATTCCAGCTCGGGCGCAAATACGCCGAAGCAATGAAATGCACCGTGCTGGACGAAACCGGCAGGGCGGTCGTGCCTGCCATGGGCTGCTACGGGATTGGCGTGTCGCGCATCGTGGCGGCGGCGATCGAGCAGAACTTCGACGCGAACGGCATCCGCTGGCCGGAGTCGATGGCGCCGTGGCGCGCGGTCGTGTGCATGATCAACCCCAAGAAGGACCCGGCCGTCACCGAGGCCGCCGAGGCGCTGTACCGGGAGCTCAACGACGCGGGCGTGGAAACCGCGCTCGACGACCGTGGCCTGCGCCCGGGCGCGATGTTCGCCGACATCGAGCTGATCGGCATCCCGCACCGGATCGTGGTGTCCGAACGCGGGCTGGCGGCGGGCACCTTCGAATACCGCGCACGCAGCGAACCGGAATCGGAGAATCTCGACGCCGCCGGCCTGAAGACCCGGCTGGGCCTTTGAGAAACCAGCCTCCGGTAATCGTCGGATATTCCAGCGCGGGGGAAATCGATGCATTTACGAACCGGCGCCCGGGGATTATGATCCGAGGCGTTTCCAAGGACGGCTGACGCTATCCCCCCTTTGTCCCGGAGGCCGTATGTCGATTGACCTGAACACCCTGTCCGCGAAAGAACTCGAATCCCTCATCACCAAGGCGAAGAAGCGCAAGACCACCCTGGCCAAGCGCAAGCCCATTACCGCCGTCCGCAAGAAGCTGACCGCGCAGGCCAAGGCCGAGGGATACACGATCGCGGAACTCTTCGGCGGCAAGGCCACGGCTGCAAAGGCCGCCACCCCGCGCAAGGCCCGCAAGACCGGCAAGGTCGCGCCGAAGTATCGCGACCCGGCCAACGCGGAAAACACCTGGACCGGCCGTGGCAAGCAGCCGCGCTGGCTGGCGGCCTACACGGCCAAGGGCCGCAAGGTCGAGGATTTCCTGATCAAGTGAAGCATTGGCGCGGTTCCGCAGCGCGGAACCGCCTTTGCCAATGCGTCATCCCGGCGAACGCCGGGCTCCAGACGGCCCGCCCCTTGGTGGGCCGTTGCTTCTGGAGCGGCACCACTGCGCATGGCGGTGCTTCGCAAGCCGCGCCTCCCCCTCCAGGCCCCCGGCCCAGCGCAGCGCGCTGGGCGTTCGGCACGCCGAAAGGTGGTCCGTTTTGTTTTCCGGACAACGACGGTATTTCCTTTCGACGGGAACGACGGATGTCGATCCCGACGGGGGCTGCCTACAGGTTTCGCCGCGACGGCAGCAACAGGTTGCCGATCAGCAGCCCGGCGACCAGCGACAGCAGGATATTGAGTACCGCCAGCATGGCCTGGTTGCCGGCGCCGACGTCCTGCTGCTGGATCAGGGTCAACAGGCCCCTCAGGCTGGCGCTGCCGGGCACGAGCATGATGATGCCCGGCACCCGGATCACCGCGCCCGGGCGCTTGACCCACTGGGCGTAGGCATTGCCCGCCACGGTGATGATCAACGCGGCGAGGAAGATACCGACCGGCGCCCCCAGCGCCAGGCCGACATGACGCGAGATCAGGTAGCCGCTCGCGGCGGCGAGCATCACCACCGGATAATCGCGTTTCTGGCCCCGGAACAGGATGGCGAAGGCACAGGAGGCCAGCACCACCGCGCCGGCCTCGACCCAGGCCGGCTGCGGGCGCCAGGCGCGCACCTGCGGCTCCAGCCCCAGCATGGTGGCGCCATACAGCGCCAGCGCGGTGCCGATGCCCAGCTTGAGTACCGTGGTGACGGCGCCGGCAAAGCGCGCGGTGCCCGATATCAGGTGCTGGCTGGTCAGTTCGCTGACGGCGTTGGTCAGGGCCAGGCCGGGCAACAGGACGATCAGCGAGGCGATGATCACGGTGTTCTGGTTCAACGGCGCCACGTAACTGGCCACCAGCAGGGTCACGCTGGCCGCCATCAGCGCAGCGATCGCCTCCAGGCCCTCCTTCAGGCGCGGGCGGAGCTCGGCGAACTGCACCAGCAGGCCGATCAGCAGCCCGTTGACGGCCGCCACCCCGATCTCCATCCAGGGCAGCCGCAACAGGCCGGCGACTGCACAGGCCGACATCCCGTAGCCCAGTGCCAGCAGCATCCGCGACCGGTAGCTCGGCGGCACGTCGAGCGCCTTCAGCGCCGCATGGGCCTCGGCCAGTCCCATCTCACCGGCCAGCACGGCCTCGGCGACACGGTCGGTCTCGACCAGGCGGGCCAGGTCGTTGTCCCCCGGCGAGAGGCGGATCACGCGGGTCACGTCACTTTCGCCCGGCGGCCGCAGCGGATCGCTGAAGGTCAGGATCAAGCCCGTCGGGTTGGCCCAGGGCTCGCACTCCAGCGACAGCTTTTCGGCGACCAGGGTGATCGCGCCCTCGAGACGTTGCGAGGTCGTGCCGTAGGCATGCAGGCGTTCGGCCAGCTCGCAGACGAAGTGGATGCGTTCGGAGTAGCGCGCATCGCTCAGCGGCCGGGGCTTGGCCGCAGGCACGGGTGGCAGGGGCGTGGACATGGGGCAAGCATGGCATGCGCGCGCCGCTTGGCAAGCCTCGCCAGGGCCGGTGCGCGCCCACGTGAACACGGGACCGCGCGAGCCCTGTATCCTCGGCCAAACGACCATGAACCAGCCCCGACCGGACACGCCGCGGCTCGACGCCGCCCCCGACCAGCCGAACCGGCTCCGACTCAGCGGACGTTGGACGCTCAATTACGCCGACGACGTGACCGCCGCCCTGCGCGGTGCGCCCGCGGACGCCACCGGGTTCGACGCGCGCCACGTGACCCGCCTCGATTCGCTCGGCGTGCTGCAGCTGATCCGTTTCGCCCGCCGCCGTGGCATCGACTTCGACACCTGCCTGTTCCACGAGGACCACCGGGCCCTCGTTGCGGCGATCGAGGACGTCGCCGACGACCGACCCGGTCGCAAGCGCGAACTGGGCGTCAGCGACGCGCTCGCGCGCCTGGGCCGCGCGGTGCACCGCAAGTGGTACGAGTTCCGCGGGCTGCTGGGCTTCTTCGGCGAGGTGCTGGTCAAGCTGCTGCGCATGTTCCGCCAGCCGGCCCGGTTCCGGCCCACGGCGACGGTCCACCACATGGAGCAGGTCGGGCTGGACGCGGTGCCCCTGGTCGCGCTGCTGTGCTACCTGGTCGGCGCGGTGATCGCCTTCCTGGGCTCCAACATCCTGCGCGACTTCGGCGCGACCATCTTCGTGGTCGAGCTGGTCAGCATCTCATTCCTGCGCGAGTTCGCGGTCCTGCTGACCTCGATCATCCTGGCCGGCCGCACCGCGAGCGCGTTCACCGCGCAGATCGGCGCCATGGTCAGCCGCGAGGAGATCGACGCGATCCGCACCCTCGGGCTGGACCCCGTGGACCTGCTGGTGATCCCGCGCGTGCTCGCGCTGGTGATCATGCTGCCCCTGCTGACGTTCGTGGCGATGATCGCCGGCCTGCTCGGCGGCCTCACCGTCGGCGCCTACGGGCTGGACATCCCGCCGCAGCAGTACCTGGCCCGCATGCAGGACACGATGGAGCTGCGGCACTTCCTCGTCGGCCTGGCCAAGGCGCCGCTGTTCGCGACCATCATCGCCCTGATCGGCTGCCTGGAGGGACTGCAGGTCGAGGGGACGGCCCAATCGGTCGGCGAACGCACCACCTCCAGCGTGGTGCAGGCGATCTCGCTGGTCATCATCATCGACGCCTTCATGGCGATCTGGTTCATGCAGATGGGGATCTGAATGCCCGACGCGCCCCACTCCCATGGCCCCGACGCCGACACGCCGATCATCCAGGTCAAGGGCCTGGTCAATCGATTCGGCAAACAGGTCGTGCACGATGGCCTGGACCTCTCGGTCCGCCGCGGCGAGATCCTCGGCGTGGTCGGCGGTTCGGGCACGGGCAAGTCGGTGCTGATGCGCAGCATCCTCGGCCTGCGCCGCCCCGACGAGGGCGAGATCGAAGTGCTCGGCATCGATGCGCTCAGCGACGACGCGACCCAGCGTCGCGAGATCGAGCGCCGCACCGGCGTGCTGTTCCAGGACGGCGCCCTGTTCTCGTCGCTGACCGTGGGCGAGAACGTCCAGGTGCCGCTGAAGGAATACCACCCGCACCTGCCCGATTCGCTGCTGTACGAACTGGCGCTGTTGAAGGTCAAGCTGGCCGGACTGCCGGCCGAAGCGCTGGAGAAGCTGCCCGCGCAGCTGTCGGGCGGCATGCGCAAGCGCGCCGGCCTCGCCCGCGCCCTGGCACTGGATCCGCCGCTGCTGTTCCTCGACGAGCCGACCGCCGGGCTGGATCCGATCGGCGCGGCGGCGTTCGACCGGCTGATCCAGACCCTGCAGCAGGCGCTGGGCCTGACGGTCTTCCTCATCACCCATGACCTCGACACCCTGTACGCTATCTGCGACCGCGTGGCCGTGATCGCCGACCGCAAGGTGCTGGTCAACGCGCCGATCGAAGAGGTCGAGCGCTTCGACCATCCCTGGGTGCAGGAGTATTTCCATGGCCCGCGCGCCCGCGCCGCGCAGCACGCCCGCGAGGCACGGCCCCGTGAACGGACAGAAGGCAGCGACTGATGGAAACGAAAGCCAACTACGTGCTGATCGGCGCATTCACCATCGTGGTGACGCTGTTCCTGCTGCTGTTCGCGCTGTGGGCGGCGAAGTATTCCTCCGAAAAGAGCTGGCAGGCCTACGCGGTGATCTTCAACGAGCCCGTCACCGGCCTGTCCGAGGGCAGCACCGTGCAGTACAACGGCATCGCCGTGGGCACCGTGGAGAAGCTGCGCCTGGCGCCCGACGACCCACGCCGCGTGCTGGCCAGGCTGCGCATCCAGGCCAATGCACCGGTCAAGACCGACACGCGCGCGAAGATGTCGATGACCGGCATCACCGGCAGCCCCATCATCCAGCTCACCGGCGGCAGTCCCGGCGCCCCGCTGCTGGTCGACACCGACCACCGCGAGATCCCGGTCATCGAGACCGAGCCGTCCGCGCTGCAGAACATCGCCGACACCGCCAACCGCCTCGTCTCGCGCCTCGACCAGCTGCTGAGCGAGGAGAACGTGGAGCGCGTCGCCAACACCCTGGCCAACATCGAGTCGATGACCGGCTCCATCGCCGACCAGCGCGAAGACCTCAAGACGCTGGTCGTCGAGGCGCGCAAGTCCAGCGAACAGCTGCACGCCACCCTGGTCACCACCAACGGCGCGATCGAGAACATCGACCGCGAACTGGTCGACAAGCTGCCCGGCCTGGTCTCGAAGCTGGAGAACACGCTGGGCAACCTGGACGCCGCCGCAGGCAACGCCAACGGCATCCTCAGCGAGAACCGCGCCGCGATCGGCAGCTTCGCCAACGATGGCCTCGCCCAGCTCGGGCCGACCCTGTCGGAACTGCGCCTGCTTGTGCGCGACCTGCGGAGGATAAGCGACCGCCTCGACGAAAACCCCTCGCGCTACCTGCTCGGTCGCGAGGCGCCCAAGGAGTTCGTACCCGAATGAAGCCCCGCGCCCTGCCCCGCTCTCCCGCGCGCCTGCTCTCGCGCGTCCTTGCACCCGTCGCGATCGCGCTGCTTGCGGGCTGTTCGATCCTTGGCGACCGCGAGCCGACGCACAGCCTGACCCGTTACGACATCGTGCACGAGTTCCAGCCCGACCCGGCCTGGCCCCGCGCGGACTGGCAGCTGGCGGTGACCGAGCCCCAGGTCGCGACGGCGCTGGACACGCTGCGCATCGTCGTCCGGCCCACGCCCAACGAATTCCAGACCTACCAGGGCGCGCGCTGGGCCCGGCTGCCCAGCAGCATGGTCGCCGACAGCCTCATGGAGTCGCTGGAAGACTCCGGACGGATCGCCGGCGTCGCGCGCCAGGGCACCGGCATCAGCGCCGATTATCGGCTGGTGCTGGACTTGCGGCGCTTCGAGTCCGAGTACCCCCCCGGTGAAGCCGTTCCCCGCGCGGTGATCGACCTGCAGGCCAAGCTCCTGCACGTGAAGGACCAGCGCATCGTCGCTTCGCGGAGCTTCACGCAATCGGTGCCCGCCGGCAGTCCGGCCGTCGGCGACGTGGTCCTGGCCTTCCAGTCCGGACTCAACCGCAACAGCCGCGAGATCGTCGGCTGGACGCTCGCCGAGGGTTCGCGTTACCAGCAGCAGGCCGCATCGCCCTGAGCCGCCTTCACGGCGACTGGACCCGCCGGAACGTCAGGTTGATCCGCGGCGCCACGTCGCGGGTCGTGCGCGGCAGCGCGTGCCGGTAGTGGCGCTGGGTGGCCCCGGCCATCACCAGCAGGCTGCCATGCGGGAGCACGAGGGCCCGGCGCAGGGCGGGATCGCGGCGGTGCTTGAGCACGAAGCGGCGCTCGCCACCCAGGCTCAGCGAGGCGATGACTGGCGCGGGACCCAGCTCGTGTTCGTCGTCGCTGTGCCAGCCCATGCAGTCGCGACCGTCGCGGTACAGGTTGGCCAGTACGCTGTTGAAGGGCACGTCCAGCTCCGCGATCAGGCGTGCCCGCAGCCATGACAGGGCCGCCGGCCAGGATCGTGGCGTGAAGCGCGTGCCCGAATAGGTGTAGGTCGCCCCCGGGTCGCCGATCCAGCAGCTCAACCGCGGCACGTCATGCTCGCGCCCGAACAGGCGGATGCGGTGCGTCTCCCAGGCGATGGCGTCGCGCAGGCCCGACAACAGCGCGTCGGCTTCGGACGGGGAGAGCCATGCGGGCGTGAAATCAAGGCGGGCATCGGGCAAGGGCGGATCGAGGGCAGGCATGTTCCACGCTGGGCGGGCGGCTTTTTGCGACAATACCCGGTCATTGGACCCGCAAGCCGCATCCGGAGCAGCCAGCATGAGCGAACACCCGACCGACGCCCCCGACATCGAACGCGACGTGATGGAGTACGACGTGGTCACCGTGGGCGCGGGCCCGGCCGGCCTGTCGTTCGCGATCCGCCTCAAGCAGCTCGATCCGGACCTGTCGGTCTGCGTGATCGAGAAGTCCTCCACGATCGGCGCTCACATCCTCTCCGGCGCGGTGATCGAGACCGGCCCGCTGGACGCCCTCCTGCCGAGCTGGCGCGACAACCCGCCGCCGATCTGCGTGCCGGCGACCGAGGACGAGTTCTGGCTGCTCAGCAAGGACGGCGGGCGGCGCCTGCCGGTGCCCCCCGGCATGGACAACCACGGCAATGTGATCGTCAGTCTGGGCGCCATGTGCGCCTGGCTGGCGCCCCAGGCCGAGGCACTGGGCGTGGAGATCTACCCCGGTTTCGCCGCCGCCGAGACCCTGCATGGCGAGGACGGCAGCGTCCAGGGCGTGCGCATCGGTGACATGGGCATTGCCAAGGACGGGTCGCACAAGCCCGGCTACACCCCCGGCATCGACATCCGCGCCAAGCTGACCGTGCTCGCCGAAGGCGCGCGCGGCCACCTGACCAAGCGCCTGGTCAAGCGCTTCGACCTGGATGCCGGTTGCGATCCCCAGGGGTACTCGATCGGCATCAAGGAACTGTGGCAGGTACCGGAGGAACGCGTCTCGCCGGGCAAGATCGTGCACAGCTTCGGCTGGCCCGCGGACAACCGCACCTACGGCGGCAGCTTCCTCTACCACCTGGACAAGGGTCGGATCGCCCTGGGCTACGTCAGCGGCCTGGACTACCAGGACCCGGAATACCGGCCCTGGGAGGCGTTCCAGCAATGGAAGAACCACCCCTCGGTGAAGGGGCTGCTGGAGGGCGGCAGCATCCTGTCGGCCGGCGCGCGCGCGATCGTGACGGGCGGCTGGCAGTCGCTGCCCAAGGTGGAGATGCCTGGCGCGCTGCTGATCGGCGACACCGCGGGCCTGCTCAACGTGCCCAAGGTCAAGGGCACCCACCAGGCCATCCGCAGCGGCATGCTCGCCGCCGAGCACGCGGTCGCGACCAGCCTTTCGCCGGAGGGTTTCGATGCCCGCCTGCGCGGCTCCGAGGCCATGGCCGAGCTGCGCAAGGTCCGCAACATCAAGCCCGGCTTCAAGCGTGGCCTGTGGTTCGGCATGCTCAACGCCGCCTGGGAGACCGTGACCGGGGGACGCTCGCCGTGGACGCTGAAGAACAAGCCCGACTGGTCGTCGCTGGACCGCCTGGGCGAGCACGAGCAGCCCAGGCGGGACTGGGTGGACCGGACCCTGGAGCCGCGCGATCGCCTGGCCGGCGTCTACTTCGCCGCCACCGAACACGACGAGGACCAGCCGGTGCACCTGAAGGTCGCCGACACCTCGGTCTGCGTCACCCGGTGCGCCGAGGAGTACGGCAACCCGTGCACGCGCTTCTGTCCGGCAGGGGTCTACGAGATCGTCGAGCAGGCCGACGAAGCCGGCAACCCGGCGCGCCACCTGCAGATCAACGCCGCCAACTGCGTGCACTGCAAGACCTGCGACATCAAGGACCCCTACCAGATCATCGATTGGGTGACGCCGGAAGGCGGCGCGGGGCCCAACTACCAGAACCTGTGACGGCCCTGCTCTTCCGCTGAGACCCCGGGAAGAAGACAGGCGGCCTCCCGGCCGCCTGTCCTTGATCCCTGCCGTGGCCGGAAGGACTACTTCTGGATGACCCAGGTGGTATTGCGGACGGTGGTCACATCCCTCTGGTTCGACGGATCGGCCGAAAGCCATATCGTGTTCAAGCCGGTGCCTGCATGGCGCCACAACACGTCTGCACGGCGGTCCCCGTCGTAGTCGCCCGCGCCCGCGACCTGCCACTGGGTCCCTGCGTTTCCGTTTCGCGCGATGGCCCCGCTCGCCTGGGCGCCGGGCCACACGGCATTGCTCCCGTTGGCGGGGTCACGCCACAGGATATCGGCCTTACCGTCGCCGTCGAAGTCGCCGACGCCTGCCACGATCCACGAAGCCGATCGCGCGGAAACAGCGGTCTCCGCGTTGGAATCGCCCGAGCGCCAGATCGTGTTGCGGCCATCGCGCGCGTTCCGCCACAGGATGTCGTCCTGGCCGTCGCCGTCGAAATCACCCAGGCCGACGATACTCCAGGCCAGGTTCGCGACACGAGTGAGATTCTGCTCCCGCTCGGTATTCGCGCCCGGCCAGTACGTGTTGCGGCCGTCCCGCAGATTGCGCCAGAGCACGTCGTCGGTTCCATCGCCATCCAGGTCACCGATGCCCACGACTTGCCAGTCGAGATTGGCCACCCGGGGCATGAACTGCTCGTCGGTCGTGCTTGCAGAGCGCCAGATCGTGTTGCGACCGTCCTTGCTGTTCCGCCAGAACAGGTCTGCCTCGCCGTCACCGTTGAAGTCGCCGATGCCGGGGATCATCCAGACGAGGTTGGCGACCCGCGTGACCGGGATCTCACCGTCGGTGCCGGCTGATGGCCAGATGGTATTCGCGCCGCTGGCGGTATTCCTCCAGAGGACGTCGGACACGCCATCTCCATTGAAGTCGGACACGATGCGAGTGGCCATGCCAGGCGGCGGTGCCACGACGCTCGCCCTGAACGCGCCGATGATCGGCGAGGTCAGATTGATGCTCCTGGCGTTGTCGGCCATGCTGGTGCCGCAGGCGCGACCGCCGCAGGCGGTGATCGCCGGGTTGGAAAACACCGGGTAAGACATCTGGCCCTCGTCACCGTAGGCCATGATCGTGTGGAAACTGGCCGACGCCGACGTGATCTTGTAACCGAACGAAAAGCTGTAGGCACCCGGATCGTTGTCGGCGGTTTCCGCATCGTGCGTGGAACCCAGGTTATGGCCCAACTCATGGGCGAACGTCTCGTCGCGGCAGTAGTAGCTCTTGCCATCATCGCCAGCGTCGGTTCCGTCGCTCACCACCGAGTAGCCGAAGTATTCGTCACTGGGCGTGATTCCAGACTCTCCCCCGCCCAGCAGCCACGCAACACCGCAACCGTCGTTCTCGGGTGAATTGAACCTGCGGACCAGCGAGACCAGGTCGGCACCGTACTGCTCGCGCGCGGCGCGCAGTGCGGAGAATGCCGGATCGGGGTCCTTCGGCGTGGAAGGGGCCTGGAAGCCGGTCAACTTCGAGAGGGCATCGTTGTTGCTGGTGTTGTCCGGGAAGTTCACTTCCATCGAATGCACCAGGCGTATCTCGGCATTGATCTGGCTGGTCACATAGGCCTGGTTGGTGGTATCCACCAGGTTGCGGATACGCGTCTGTGCGGCGGATTGGCTGCCGCGCGCCACCCTGAAGCCATTGGTATAACCGACGAGCACGTCGATCACCGTCTTGCCACCGGAGGTGGCTGCCTGCGCCCGCGCGCCCGCGGCCTGCATGCCCGCCGTGCGCGCAGCCGCGAGTTTCGGAGGCACGAGGAAATCCGGCCGCGTGGGGTCCGTCGCCTCGTTGTCGATATCCGCCAGGCGGGCACGATCGGTCGACACGACCCAGCCGCGGGAATCGCTGGAGGTCAGTCGCAGGGGCAGTTCGCCGTTCCCCTGGGGAATCGTGCCGAACGCCGCGGCGTCACCGAAGGTGATCACGGCGCTCTGGCCGTCCCCGGCGGTGCCGATCCAGGTCCAGTTGCCATCCGGGTGCTCGATGTGACGGTCGTACGCGAGGCGTATCGGCGTGCCGTCGGGCGACATGAACGACATGTGCCCGCTTTGGATCGCACGGAGCGCATGCTCCTCGCTCACTTCGACCGGGCGCCAGGTATAAGCGCCCGAATGGCGTGTGCCGGCATCCCGGACATAGTCCACCAGCGAACCCCTGTCCGGAGCCGACGCAAACGCGGAATGCCGCGGGGCCCCGGACGCACCCGCGACGACCATCCCGGACGGAGCCATCGCCGTCGGCAGCTTCGCGCCCCTCTCGACTTCCACCGCCGAATCCTGCGTCTGCGTGCACGCGCACAGGATCGCCGGCACCCACAGCCACGAAAGATTTTTCATAAGCCAGACCTGTCAGTGATGTTCCGCGGCGGCATGCCTGCCACCCCCTGCCCGGTGGAGAACGCGGGCGGGTTTCAGTCTAGCGCTATGTCAACGGGGTTGCAGGACCTCCTATTGGCTGAATTCGCAACCGGTGGCCGAGCGCAGGGCGTCCAGTTCGACGTCCGGGGCCAACTCGACCAGCTTCAGACCGTCTGCCGTGACATCCATCACACCCATGTCCGTGATGATCCGATCCACGACGCCCACGCCCGTCAGCGGCAACGTGCATTCGTTCAGGATCTTGTGGCTTCCATCCTTGGCCACGTGCTCCATCAGCACCACGACCCGCTTCACGCCGGCGACCAGGTCCATGGCGCCGCCCATCCCCTTGACCATCTTGCCGGGCACCATCCAGTTGGCCAGGTCGCCGGTGTCGGTGACCTGCATCGCGCCCAGGATGGCCAGGTCGATGTGGCCGCCGCGGATCATCGCGAAACTGTCGTCGCTGCCAAAGTAGCTGGCGCCGGCACGCGCGGTGACCGTCTGCTTGCCGGCGTTGATGAGGTCGGCGTCGACTTCGGCCTCGGTGGGGAACGGGCCGATGCCGAGCAGGCCGTTCTCGCTCTGCAGCCAGACGTCGACGCCGTCGGGGATGTGGTTGGCCACCAGGGTCGGTAGGCCGATACCCAGGTTGACGTAAGCGCCGTCGGTGAGTTCCTGCGCGGCGCGCTGCGCCATCTGATCGCGGGTCCAGGGCATGTGCGGGATCCTTGTCTGTTCGGGGACGGGCGCGGCGCTCAGGCGGCGCGCACGGTGCGCTGTTCGATGCGCTTCTCGGGAGTCGGGTTGTGGACGATGCGATCGACGTAGATGCCGGCCAGGTGGACCTGGTCGGGATCGATCTGGCCCACTTCCACGACTTCCTCGACCTCGGCGATGCAGACCTTGCCGGCCATCGCGCAGGCGGGATTGAAGTTGCGCGCGGTCTTGCGGAAGACCAGGTTGCCGGCCTTGTCGGCCTTCCAGGCCTTGACCAGCGAGACGTCGGCGGTCAGCGAGGTCTCCAGCACGTAGTGCTTGCCACCGAACTCGCGGGTCTCCTTGCCCTCGGCCACGACCGTGCCGTAGCCGGTGGCGGTGAAGAAAGCCGGGATGCCCGCCCCGCCGGCGCGCAGGCGCTCGGCCAGGGTGCCCTGCGGGTTGAACTCCAGCTCGAGCTCATTGGCCAGGAACTGGCGTTCGAACTCCTTGTTCTCGCCGACGTAGGAGGAAATCATCTTCCGGATCTGCCGGGTCTCCAGCAGCAGGCCCAGGCCGAAGCCATCGACGCCGGCGTTGTTGGAGATCGCCGTGAGTCCCTTCGCGCCGGAATCGCGCAGTGCGCCGATCAGCGCTTCCGGGATGCCGCACAGGCCGAAGCCGCCGACCGCCAGGGTCTGGTCGTCTGCGATGACGCCTTCCAGCGCGCTCCGGGCGTCGGGATAGAGTTTCTGGCTCGCGCCGCCGGCCGGCGACGCAGCGGGGGTCTGGGACATGGGGGCCACTCCATTGCGGGATGGCCCCAGTCTAACGCGCCGGCGTGGCCGGACCGAACCGTACGTTGGGGCAATGGCGAGGGCTCAGGATCGGCCGTACACGTCCTCCAGGCGGACGATGTCGTCTTCCCCGAGATAGCTGCCTGACTGGACTTCGATCAGCTCCACCGGCACGTCACCGCGGTTTCGCAGCCGGTGCACGCTGCCCAGCGGGATGAAGGTGCTCTCGTTCTCGCGCAGGTCGAACACGCGGTCGTCGCAGGTGACCTCGGCGACGCCGGACACCACCACCCAATGCTCGGCGCGGTGCGCGTGCTTCTGCAGGCTCAGGGCCGCGCCGGGCTTGACCATGATCCGCTTGACCTGGAAACGCGGGCCGACGCCGATCGAGTCGTAGCTGCCCCAGGGGCGATAGACCTTGCGATGGAACAGGTGCTCCTGGCGACCGGCCTGCTTCAGGCGGTCGACGACGGTCTTGACGTCCTGGACCCGGTCCTTGCGCGCGACCAGGGTCGCATCGGGCGTGTCAACGATCACCAGGTCCTCCACGCCGATGGTGGCGATCAGGCGGCGCTCGGAGGCGCGCACCAGGCTGCCGCTGCTGTCGACGGAGATCACGTCGCCCTCGTGCAGGTTGCCGTCGTCGTCGCGCTGGGCGACCGCCCACAGCGAGGACCAGGAGCCGATGTCGCTCCAGCCACAGCTCACCGGGACCACGGCGGCGCGGTCGGTCTTCTCCATCACCGCGTAGTCGATGGAGTCGTTCGGGCTTTGCGCGAATGCCGCCTCCGGCACGCGGGTGAAGTCGAGGTCGCTCTCGCGCGATTCGTACGCCGTGCGCACCGCCGCCAGCATGTCGGGGGCGTGGCGTCCGAGTTCCTCGAGGTAGCGGGCGGCGCGGAACAGGAACATCCCGGAGTTCCACGCATAGGTGCGCTCGGCGACGTAGCGCTCGGCGGTCGCAAGGTCGGGCTTCTCGACGAAGCGCTCGATACGGAAGGCCCCCTCGCCCAGCCCCTCCCCGCGCAGGATGTAGCCATAACCGGTTTCGGCGTAGTCGGGCGTGATGCCGAATGCCACCAGCCAGCCCTGGCCGGCCTCGGCCAGCGCGGTCTCCACCGCGGTCCGGAACGAGGCCTCGTCCTCGATCAGGTGGTCGGCCGGCATGACCAGCATCGTCGCGTCGGGGTCGCCCGCCGCCACGTGCATCGCGGCCAGCGCGATGGCCGGCGCGGTATTGCGCGCCACCGGCTCGAGGATGATGCCGCCGCTGTCCAGGCCGACCGCATGGAGCTGCTCGCCGACCATGAAGCGGTGGTCGTCGCTGCACACCGTCACCGGCGGCTGCGCACCGTCGAGCCGGCTGGCCCGCAGGAGGGTTTCCTGGAACAGTGACCGGTCGCCGATCAGGGACAGGAACTGCTTGGGCTGGTTCTGGCGCGACAAGGGCCACAGGCGCGTGCCGCTGCCGCCACTCAGGATTACCGGATGAAGCATCTACCGCTCCCTGGAACGTCGAGATGATGAGAGATTAACCGAGCCGACCCCTGGGTACGCCCGCGCGAGGCGCCGTCGCCGGCACACGGGGCCCACGCGTTCATAATGGAGCGCGCCCCGAGCCACAGATGCCATGGACATGCACGCGTCACCCGATCCAACGAACGATCGCATGATTTTCGGACAGCATCGCCGCGACGCCGACGGCATGACGATCGCGGCCGCGTCGCTTGGCGCACAGCTGCTGTCATGGCAGGCGGCAGGCCGTGAGCGCCTGTTCCTCGGTCCCCTCGACCGTGCCACGCCCGGAACCGCGATGCGGGGTGGCGTGCCGGTCATCTTCCCGCAGTTTTCGATGCGCGGCCCCGGTGGACGCCACGGATTCGCGCGGCGCATGCCCTGGCGCCCGGTTGAAGGCACGACCCCGGACCGCCTGGCGTTCGTGCTGGAAGACGATGCGTACACGCGCGGGGAGTGGCCGCACCCCTTCCGCCTGCGCCTGGAGGCCGCGCTTTCGCCCTGGACGCTGCGCATGGCCCTCGACGTCGTCAATACGGGTGCGACCTCCTTCGATTTCGCCGCCGCCCTGCACACCTACCTGGCCGTGGACGACACCGCCGGGGTACGAATAAGTGGCCTGTCCGGCCGGCGCTTCCTCGACTCGACCCGTGATGTTGATGCCGTTGACACCGAACCGGTGCTGGCGCTGGATGGCGGGGAGATCGATCGCATCTACGCCGACGTCGCCTCTCCTCTGCACCTCGAGGACGGGCCGCACCGGCTCGACATCGCGATGTCGGGGTTCAGCGACGTGGTCGTCTGGAACCCGGGGCCCGCGAAGGCCGCGCAGCTGCCGGACCTGGCCCCCGGGGACCATCTGCGCTTCGTCTGCGTCGAAGCGGGCCGGATCCTGGTCCCGGTCCATCTCGAACCCGGCGAATCCTGGCGCGGCGAGCAGTCGCTTTCCTTGTCCCCCGCGGCCTGAGCCGGGAGACCGCCCTGTTCCGGCGGGGCCCATCGGGGTGCGCTAGAATCGACGGTCCGCCATGGCCAAAGCGGCCCCGGCCCTCCCCTCCAGGCTATTGAGGAACCCCCACTCGATGAAGATCCTCGTCGGTTACAAGCGCGTGGTGGACTACAACGTCCGCATCCAGGTCAAGCCGGACGGCTCCGGCGTCGTCACCGATGGCGTCAAGCTGTCGGCCAATCCCTTCGATGAAATCGCGCTGGAAGAGGCGCTGCGCCTGCGCGACAAGGGCATCGCCAGCGAGGTGGTCGTCGCCACCATCGCCCCGGCCGACGCCCAGGCCCACCTGCGCAACGGCCTGGCCATGGGCGCCAACCGCGCCATCCACGTGGTCAGCGAGGGCGGCATCCAGTCGCTCACCGCCGCACGCGCCTTCCTCAAGCTGGTCGAGAAGGAGCAGCCCGACCTGGTGATCCTGGGCAAGCAGGCGATCGACGACGACGCCAACCAGACCGGGCAGATGCTGGCCACGCTGTGGGGCCGCCCGCAGGCGACCTTCGCCAGCAAGCTGGACGTCGCCGACGGCAAGGCCACGGTGACCCGCGAGGTCGACGCCGGCCTGGAGACCCTGGAGGTCGACCTGCCGGCCGTGGTCACCACCGACCTGCGCCTGAACGAGCCGCGCTTCATCAAGCTGCCCGACATCATGAAGGCCAAGAGCAAGCCGATCGACACGATCGCCTTCGCCGACCTCGGCGTCGACGCCGGCGACACGCTCAAGACCACGAGCTACGCGCCGCCGCCCAAGCGCAGCAAGGGCGTCATGGTCAAGGACGCGGCCGAGCTGGTCGCCGCACTGAAGCAGAAGGGGTTGCTGTAATGAGCAAGGTACTGATCGTCGCCGAGCACCTGGACGGCAAGCTGAATGCCTCGACCGCCAAGTGCGTCTCCGCCGCGCGGGCGCTGGAACCCGAGTCCATCGATGTCGTCGTTCTCGCCGCCGACCCGGCCGCCGTCGCCGCCGAAGCAGCCACGATCGAAGGCGTCTCGAAGGTCCTGGCCGTCGCCCACGAAGCCAACGCCCATGCGCTGGCCCAGGTGCTGGCGCCCCAGGTCGCCGGCCTCGCCACCGGCTACAGCCATGTCTTCGGCCCCTCGACCACCTTCGGCAAGGACCTGATGCCCTGCGTGGCGGCCCTGCTGGGCGTGGCCCAGGTGTCGGACGTGATGTCGGTCGAGGGCAGCCACACGTTCAAGCGCCCGATCTACGCGGGCAACGCGATCATCACCGTCGAGGCCCCGGCCGACCACGCCGTCGTGGCGACCGTGCGCACCGCGTCCTGGCCGGAAGCCAAGGCCGGCGGCAGCGCGCCGGTCGAGGCCACGTCGGTCGAGGCCACCCTGCCCACCCATACCCGCTTCGTCGGCCTGGAGGCCGGCAGTTCCGACCGTCCCGACCTCCAGAGCGCCAAGCGCGTGGTGTCCGGCGGCCGCGGCGTGGGCTCGGCGGAGAACTTCAAGATCATCTACGACTTCGCCGACAAGCTCGGCGCGGGCGTGGGCGCCTCGCGTGCCGCGGTCGACGCGGGCTACGTGCCCAACGAAATGCAGGTCGGCCAGACCGGCAAGATCATCGCCCCCGAGCTTTACGTGGCCATCGGCATCAGCGGTGCCATCCAGCACCTGACCGGCATCAAGGACGCGGGCACGATCGTGGCGATCAACAAGGACGCCGACGCGCCGATCTTCGAAATCGCCGACATCGGCCTGGTCGGCGACCTGTTCAAGGTGCTGCCTGAACTGGAAACGGCGCTGGGCTGAGTTGCAGGGCCGGTCTGCCGGCCCCGGCGGGAGCGAAGGATGCGCGTGGTTTTCTGGGGTACCTACGACACCGGGAAGCCGCGTACGCGCATCCTGCGGGAAGGCCTGTCGCGCCAAGGCGTGGAGCTCCACGAGATCCACGCCTCCACCTGGGAAGGCATCGAAGACAAGAGCCAGCTCCGGGGCTTCGTCCGGCTGGCCGGGATCGCACTGCGCTGGCTCTTCTCGTATCCACGCCTGGCATGGCGACTGGCGCGGGTCGCCCGCCCGGACCTGGTGCTGGTCGGTTATCCCGGGCACGTCGATGTCTTCATCGCCGCCCTGGTCTGTCGCTTCCGTCGCATTCCGGTCGCGTGGGACGTCTTCCTGTCTGCCTACGACACGATCTGCCTGGACCGGCGACTGCTGCGCGAAGGCAGCTTGGCCGCCCGGCTGCTGCGACGGTTGGAGGCGTCGGCGATCGCGCGTGCGGATTACGTCTTCATGGACACCCAGGCGCACGCACGCAGGATCGAGCGGCTGTTCGACCTTCCGAAAGGGCATTGCGATGCGGTCTGGGTGGGAGTGGAAGCAGAGCGCTTCCCGCGCCTGCCCCTCGCCCAGCGCGGCCACGGTCCCTTCCGCGTGCTGTTCTACGGACAGTTCATTCCCCTTCACGGCATCACGACCATCATCGAGGCGGCGCGCCTGCTCCGGCAACGGGACATCGAGTGGCGGCTCGTGGGCGTCGGCCAGGAAGCACCGCGGATCCGCGCCCTGCTCGACGCCGACCCGCTGCCCCGCGTCAGCTGGATGGAGTGGGTGCCCTATGAAGCGCTCGCCGGAGAGCTACGCGAGGCGGACATCTGCCTGGGCATATTCGGCGACTCCGAGAAGGCCGCCAGCGTTATCCCCAACAAGGTGTTCCAGATCGTCGCCTCCGGACGGCCCCTGGTGACCCGTGACGGCCCCGCGGCACGGGAACTGCTGGTGTCCCAGCCCGGCTGTACCTACCTGGTTCCCTGCGCGGATGCAAAGTCCCTTGCCGACGCGCTCCTCGCCCACATGGCCCTTGCCGCCACCGCGCAATCGCCGTGCCACGAGAGTACCCGGCCCCGTATCGACGCCACCGCCATCGGAGAACAGTTCATGGATATGATTCGACGCAGGAATATCGTGGGGCGACCGTCGTAGTGAGCGCAAATGATTTCGTCCTCGATCCGATGTTGGGGCCAGCCGCGCCAGCGCTGGGCTGGGTGCCGGCGCCACGATACCTGCTCAGGCGGCAGCGGATCCTGCCGGCGCTCGAAGGCATCAGCCCGGGCCCGGTGCTCGAGATCGGGCCGGGGGCCGGGATGCTGCTGCAGGAACTTCACGCGCGCGGATTCCAGTGCCATGCACTGGAAACTTCCGCGGAAGCCCGTGACCTGATCCATCAACTGTGCGTGGCGTCCGACCGCGCGATCCAGGTGCACGCCGTGGCTTCCGAACACTGGCGTGAACGATTCCCGCTCGTGATGGCGTTCGAGGTGCTTGAACATATCGAGGACGATGCCGGAGCGCTCGCCCAATGGGCCCGATGGCTGGCCCCTGGCGGCACCCTCCTGCTTTCGGTCCCTGCACACCCACGGCAATGGAACGCCGCCGATGTATGGGCCGGCCACTACCGACGTTACGAGCGTCGTGGCCTCGTCGAACGCGTGACTGCGAGTGGCCTTCGGGTGGAGCACGTGGAGTGCATTGGATTCCCGCTCGGCAACCTCACCGAACGCCTGCAAGCACGGGGATTCCAACGCAGAATCGACGCCACGGGCGAGACGGGAGCGCGGGAAGCGAACAACGATCGAAGCGGCATCGATCGAAGCGCGCTGCTCAAATGGTATCCACTGCTCCGGTCGTGGCCCGGCAGGCTCGCCCTCAGGGGCGCGTTCGCCGTCCAGTGGGCCACTCGCGGCCTGCCCTTCGGCAATGGCTACCTGCTGGGTGCCAGGAAGCCCGCATGAAGCCCTGGCTGCGAGCCCTGGGCATCCTGGTTTCATTGGCGGCGCTCGGCTTCTTCGTCGTCTATGCCAGGCGTTCGCTGGCTGGCCATGACCTCAGGCCGCTGCTCGAGCCCGGGATCATCGCTTCGACCGGCCTTCTCACGCTCTTGTACGCATCCTTGATCCCGATCACGGCATTCGCCTGGTCGCGACTGCTGGCGGACATCGACCGGCCGGCGCCGCTCGGGGTAACGTTGCCGATCCTGGCCACCACCCAATTCGGCAAGTACCTGCCTGGCAACGTCGGCCACCACTTGGGGCGTGTCCTGCTCAGCCGGTCGATGGGACTTGGCATGGGCGCCATCCTTGCATCCATGGCGTACGAGACATTGTTGGTCATGTTGGCAGGCGCGCACGTCGGCGCACTCACGCTGCTGGCCGAAGCGCCGGCGGCGTTGCGCGACTGGCCAATCCTCGAGCATCGCGGTGCGCTCTTCCTGGGCCTCAGCATCGCGGTCGCGCTCGGGCTCGCGGGAGCCCCGGGCCTTGCGCGGCTGGTGCGTCGCCTGCGAGGCCTCGGGCCGGAGCAAGCGGGCATGCGCTCACCCCGCCTGTCGGTCTCGATCTCCTGCTACCTGCTCTACGCAATCAATTTCCTGATCGTTGGGGTTGGCCTGTTCGCCGTTGCCGCGACGCTCGCGCCCGAGGCCGCCGAACCGCGCCTGCTGGTGCTGCTCACCGGTGCATTCGCCTGTTCGTGGCTCATCGGCTACATCGCGCCGGGCGCACCCGCTGGGCTGGGCATCCGGGAGGCGATGCTCGCCTTCTGGCTGCACGATGCATTGGGCCCGGTGACCTCCATCACCCTGATCGTTGCCCTGAGGATCGCCACTACGGTCGGCGACCTGTTGAGTTTCGCGTGGGGTAGCCTATGGCTGGGGCGCAGGAACCCCCAGCGCTAGCATCAGACATCCGACATGGACAGACATACCGCATGAAGCTGATCATCCAGATTCCCTGCCTTGACGAGGCGCAGACACTTGCCGTCGCTCTTGCCGACCTTCCACGCCAGGTGGAGGGCTTCGACTCGGTCGAGTGGCTGGTCATCGATGACGGCTCGACGGACGATACCTCCGCGGTGGCGAAGCGGCATGGCGTCGACCATGTGGTTAGACACCCGGTCAACCGGGGGCTGGCCACCGCCTTCATGACCGGGCTGGAAGCCTGCCTGCGCCTGGGTGCGGACGTCATCGTGAATACCGATGCCGACAACCAGTACAACGGCGCCGATATCCCGCGCCTGACCGCGCCGGTCGTGGCGGGACAGGCCGACATGGTCATCGGAACCCGTCCGATCGACGACACCCAGCACTTCTCCTGGATCAAGAAGAAGCTCCAAAGACTGGGAAGCTGGGCGGTGCGCATGGCCAGCAAGACGAAGGTCGAAGACGCGCCAAGCGGATTCCGGGCGATCTCGCGCGACACCGCGATGCGCCTGAACGTGTTCAATGCCTATACCTACACCCTTGAAACGATCATCCAGGCCGGCTTGAGCAACCTCCTCGTCCTCTCCGTGCCCGTGCGGACGAATGGCGATCTCCGGCCGTCGCGCCTGGTCAAGAGCATCCCCAGCTACGTCAGGCGATCGCTGGGCACCATCGTACGGGTCGCGATCATTTATCGCCCCCTCAAGCTGTTCCTTTTCATCGGAGCGGTCTTCATGGCCGCCGGTGTCTTGACCGGCGCGAGGTACCTCTACTTCGTCGCCCTCGGCGAGGGCGACGGCCACATCCAGTCGGTGGTGCTGACGGCCCTTTGCGTCATGATCGGCGTCATGATGTGGATGATGGCTGCGATCTCCGAACTGATCTCGACCAACCGGAAACTCCTGGAACGGCTGAACTGGCGACTTCAGAAGCTGGAGGACAGGATCGAACCGGCCGAAGGAAGCTAGTCATGATCAGGGAAAACCCATCCAACGCGCCTGGGCTTCCCCGTCGCTTCCTGATGGTCGCAGCGTTCGTCGCGCTGGCGTTCCTTGCAAAGTTCGCGACCTACGGCATCCTCGTGACGCCCCTGTGGGACATTCCCGACGAGCCTGGCCACTACGACTACGCCGAGAACTTGTCGCGTGGCCAGTGGCCTGTCCTGGGGCAAGCGCATTTCAGCGAGGAGACGATGCGCTCCTGGCGGGGCGACGGCGTTCGCCCGGGACGGAACTGGATCGCGCAGCATCCGCCGCTTTTCTATGCGATTGATGCGCCCGTGATCGCGATGGCACGGATGGCCGGACTGGGCTACGAGGGACGCGTCCGGGCGGCACGCCTGCCCAGCGCGATATTCGGCGCCTTGACGATACTGGGCCTCACGCTCCTGCTCGCGAGGACGACCGGCAATCCGGCGGCCGCGCTGGGGGCGTCGATACTCTTCGGTGCGACACCGATGTTCACCCACCTGGCCGGTGGCGTCACCCACGACACCCTGGTCGCGTGCACGGCGACCTGGGGCGCGTACTGGTGCACGCGATGGCTGCAGTCGGGCGCTTACCGGTACCTGTTGTATTCGGCGGCGATGATGGGGCTGTGCTCCCTGGCCAAGGTCACCGCCCTGGCGATGGCGGTCCCCTTTTTCTTTGCGGTCGCATGGCAGCTGTGGAAGTCCGCTGACCCGTCCGGCCGCTTCCGCCACTGGGTGCCGGCCATCGCGATCGTCTGGCTGCTGATGTTCGCGCCCATCGCTTCATGGATGGTCCGTAACCTCTTCCTCTTCGGCCAGATCCTGCCGGACGCTTCCATGCTGTCCAGCCGGGAGAGAGTGGTCATCGACTACTTCGCGCTGATGCGCGAGCACCCGTTCTGGGAGCACACGATGCTCAACTTCGTCGCATTGCTCGGCTGGAACGGCGGCGGCGAGGGCAAGCTTGCGTGGATCCAGGCGAACGGATGGACCGCGCGCTACTTCCTCGGGGTAATTGGCGTCGCGGCCGCGATCGCCATCATCGCACCGCTGCGCGACAGGCTTTCACGGCCGAACTGGTGGCCCTACCCCGTGCTGGCGGTCGTGGCGATCGTCGCCGGGACCGTCTATGCGACACAGCCGCTGCCCCATCTTGCACGCTGGACCGCGGAGGCCCTCCTGGCCGCGATGCTGGCAACCCTCGCATACAACGCACGAGGAACGTTCCGGGCGATTCCAGGGCAATGGCTACTGTTTACGTCCGCCTTCTGCGTCGTCGTCTTCGCGATGATCTACTACCACCACCTGTGGGGATCCTACATTGGCACGATGCGCGCCACGCATGGTCGCTACTTCTATCCGGTCGTGCCTTTCCTGCTGGTCGTATGCGCGTCGGCGTTCCGCGGCAGGACGATGGGTGCGCTCCTGCTGGCAGCTTCGATTGGCGCCCTGATCGCCTGCGATGCCTTCTACCTGCGCCAGATCCTGCCCCTGTATGGACACCTCTCGACATGATGATCCGATGCGCGGCGGTCGTGGCCACCCTCCTCGCCCTTGCCTGGGCGCTGAAACCGTTCGAGAGCTACAGGCCGCTCTACTCCACGGCGGCGGGCAAGAGCCAGCCCGCCGGTGAGATACGTCCCGGCTTCCGGCTGGTGCAGGAGGTGCACCCCGGCTCCGTCGACCCCAGCGAGTACGTGGAGGGCGACGAAGCATGTTTCGAGATCAGGTTCGCCACCTACATGCGCCGGAACGAAGGCGACATCGCCGTGATCCTGTCGCAGGACGGCAGGCAGCACGCGTGGAAGATCGATGCATCGACCCTTCGCGATAACGCCTTCAAGGCGTTCTGTCCGGGCCCGCGCTTCCAGCCGGACAAGGGGTTCAACGTCGAAGTCGATGGCGTCGACGGCGCACCAGGTCATTCGGCGACGCTGTGGCTGGTGAGCGACTCGCGACTTGGCAGCGTCGACTCCGCCTCGTTCGAAACGGGGGGCATGGCATTGGCCCTCAGGGTGAGCGAGCGCAACGGGTTCAGGCCTGACATGGTATTTGGCATCGCCCAGGGCGGCTTCGTGATCGGCCTCGCCTGTACGCTGCTGATCGCGCTGGCGGCGTTCCTCGCGCTTCCCACGACGACACACGACGCCCGCTCCCGGCGTGATGATCCCTGAAGCCCTCAACCGTCGATTCACGCGCCGTCGCGTCCGGCACCAGCGGGAGGCGGCGGCGGCCGCGGACGGCGACTAGCGCGCCAGTGCGCTACCGGTGCGGGAAATCGAACGCGGGGGGAACGCCAGGGCGAAATCAGTGCCCATCAGCGTCAGGTTCGGATTGTAGGCGGGGTCGGCGTAAAGGAGCTCGCCCCACCGCTGCTCCATCCTGGAGACTTCGCCGCGAAAGCGCTCCGACTTCTCGGGGGTGTCGTCGCTGCCTCGAGAAGCGGACTCGTGGTGGTACAGCTCGGCGAAAGGCGTCCACAGGTTCCTCAGGCCCGCCTGGCCCAACCGCAGGCAGAAATCGATGTCATTGAAGGCCACCTGGAAGGACTCATCCAGGCCACCCACCTGCAGGTAAGCCTCCTTGCGGACGACCAGGCACGCCGCAGTGACTGCGGACATGCTCTGCAAGACCTTGGCGCGCCCCCCATGCCCGGGGTAACCCCGCGGCTTCCCGACGTACGCATGGTTGGCGACGCCCCCGACGCCGAGGACCACGCCCGCATGCTGGATGCAATCGTTGGGGTAATAGAGCATGGCACCCACTGCGCCGACGTCCCTGCGCGAGGCAAGGCTCACCATCTCGCGCAACCAGTCGGCTTGGATGACCTCGATGTCGTTGTTCAGAAGGGCCACGACTTCGCCCCGGCACTGGGCCACCGCCCAGTTGTTGATCGCGGAGAAGTTGAACGGCGCATCGTATGCGAGGACCGTCACGTCCTCCGAGCTGGAAAGCGAACTCAGGTATGCCAACGCTTCGGGATCCGAAGACTGGTTGTCCACGATGACGAGTTCGAAATCCGGGTAGTTCGTCCTCTCCCTGATGCTGGAAACGCAGGTCTTGAGCAGGTCGGGACGATCCCGGGTGGGAATGATGATGCTGACCTTCGGCGCAGGATCGGGGAGCCGCCAGACGGTGCGATAGTGCCCATGGGGCAACTGCACGACCGACGCGGCGGCACGAGTGCGCGACAGGTGGTCAGCCACGGCGCTGGCACCCGCATCCGCGGCGTAGTCTTTCGCGTCCCGCTGCAGCGCCGTCGAACCCGCGATTGCACGCCAGTGGTAGAGCACCCGCGGCACGTGATGGATCTCCGAGGCCTCGCAGCGTTCGGAGCAGCGCAGGAAGAGGTCGTGGTCCTGGCTACCTTCGTAACCTGCGCGGAACCCGCCCACCGACCTCACCAGGGAGGCATCGACCACGGTGAAATGGCAAAGGTAGTTCTGGCTCCTGAGGAGGTCAGGGTCCCAGGCCGGCTTGAAATATGGATCGAAACGCCGCCCGTTTTCGTCGATCTTGTCCTCGTCCGAATAGACGAGGCGCAGGCCCGGCTGCTCCCGAAGGGCCTCGACGACTTCCAGCAACGCATGGGGCCTCAGTTCGTCGTCATGATCGAGCAGCCCAATGTACTCGCCGGTCGCCAATTCGAGCGCGCTGTTGGACGCCTTCGATATGTGTCCGTTCTCACCGCGAAAGACGACCTTGATCCGTGCATCCCTGGCCGAGTATTCATCGAGCACCGCACGCACGTGCGGCGATGGCGAGCAATCGTCGGCGATGCACAGCTCCCAGTTCGGATACGCCTGCGCGATGACGCTCTCGATGCATTTCCGCAACCAGCGTTCGGGCGTCTGGTAGACGGGCAGCAGGATGGATACCAAGGGGCCGTCGGCCATTGCCAGCGCTCGCTGTCGCAACGGCTCGGCATCAAGCGGGGAGAACGTGTCGAACTTCTTGGCCCAGCTCGCGTATCCGGTCGCATTCCGGATGCTCACCGCCTGGTAGTGACTGAAGAGCTCACGGGTGGCGTTCGAGACGCCACCGCCGCGCATTCCGCGCACGAAGCGCGCCAGCGCGCCCGCCCTTGCACGCCAGGGGGCATGGTCCGCGCCCGTCCCGATCCGGGTCAGCATGTACAGGAAAGCACGCGCGCGGCCCAAGCGCTCGAGGCGCAGGTCTGCGAGGCGGAACGTCGCCCGTCGCGTGGTCGGGTCGAAGCGGAGCGAATGGGTCTGCCATGGCAAGACCAGCAAGACGTCCATGCTGCCGTCTGCGCCAGGCTCGCCCAACGGTACCAGTGCGCCTTCATTGGTTCCGCGTCCGTAATCCGGATACAGGCAACTGCCGACGAAGTAGCCTTCCAGCAACTCCACCCGCCCACGGAACCGGTACCAGCCCGCCGGCAGCGGGCTTCCCAGGACATCCTGCGAAACCACGAACCGGGGATCGTCGCCCGTCGCCGCCCAGGTGTCGTGCCCGGCGGAGTGCACCTGCCCCGCGGGCCTGGCATCGAATCCGAGGGATGGCATGAGCCCGCGTCGCAGCCTCAGCTGCAGGGCGCGATAAGCGGGGCGCGAGCGCAATGTCTCGGCGAGACGCTCGTGCAGGAGCGCCTTGTAGTACACCTCGATCCGACCCGCGGCGGCGTGCACGCCGCCGGCAACGAGTGCCCGGCACATGCTGCCGAAGAGAACGAGGATGGCTAGCACGCCGTTTCGACGGCCGCTGCCGCCCGCGATCGCCATGGTGGTAAGCAGCAACGCTTCCCTGCGACTGATCCTTCGCAACTCGAGTCCCGCAACAGGTTGTAGGTCGCCCATCGCCAGGCCCTCGACGAGCAAGACATCCGTCGGCGCGGGCAACCGAATGGCGACTTCAGGTTCGATCAATCCGTCGAGCGATGCCGGCACGGGCCAGCGTAAACCAGCACCGGCCCGGGCCTCGATCGAGAAGCCCTGGGCAGGTGGATGGTCCCCGAGGCGGCCCTTGAGCACATACCACCCCGCCGGCAGGACGGATCCATCCGAAGGCGCGAAAGCTGTCACCGGCATCTCCGACGCCTGCACGCGTCCGGCACCTGGATGCGCCCCCTCGCGCATGTCGATCGGCGTCAGTGATATGGATGGCTGCATGGGAGGCTTCTACGCAAGAGCGGCGGGAGATGCTGCAAGGGCCCCGGGAAGAGGCCTGGCGCCAGCAGGCAGGATGCCACGGGAGCTCTCCGCCCCATCAAGTACTGCCGTCAGCATCGGACGCACTCAGGCCGGCTTTGCTACCGATCCGGGGATGCCTTCCCTGGGGCTCCTGCCTTCCGCTGCGCCATGCTGGATGAAGTGCACGAGGGGGTCGGCGGCCGACTTGCGGACGTCGATGTTGGCGGCCAGGTAGTGAGTCGAATCGAAGTCCGGGCCAGGATTGCGGCCCTCCCGCCAGCCATGCAGGTGATAGTGTTCGGCCGGATCGCTTCCCGCGTCCCTGACATCCCGGTAGGTATCCAGGTACCAGTCCGCATCGAACCACCGACTGCTTCGGATCAGGCCGAGCGTGGACTCGAGTTCGCGCCGATGACGACGCGCCTCGCGCGACGTCCTGACCCGAAGGGGCAGGAGTCGGGTGTAGACCCTCCGCATGAGGACGGAAAACAACGCCCTCGTGGAAAAGACCGAGGGATCAGGCCTGCGGGCCACCTGCAGGTCCAATTCAGCCTGCATCTCATGCAACTGGAGCCTCAGTGCGTCGACCTGCATGTTGGCGGCACGGGAGGCCTCCGCGCTCGCTGTATTCTCTGCTTCGACATCGCGAAGGCGGAAATAGTATTGCTCCAGCTCTTCCTGCAGCTGGTGCAGTTGGATCACGAGCAGTTCGGCCCGCTGTTCGGTACGTTCCAGGTGTTCGGACTTCTCGACGTCCTTCCTGACCCGCAACTCCCCGTGCGCCTTCGCCTCGGCATCCAGTTCCTGGCGCAGGCCTTGCTCGCGTCCGGCGCGCTCGACGTGCTGGAACAGCTCGATCAGTTGTTCCCCTGTCAGTTCATCCGCGACGGGAACGGTGGCGGTGGCCCCGGCCTGCTGGAACCAGGAGACTGCCCGCAAGGCGCTCTGCACTTCGAGGTAACGATGGTCGTGCCGGGCCAAGAGCTGGAACAGGGCGTGCCTGGTCTTTGCCAGCGGGTCCCCGTCCCCATCGGCACGGGGGTGTTCGTGCTTGCCCAGTCGCAGTGCGGCGGCCACTTCAACAGGCGCCAGCGCATCGCCCTCAACGAACACCAGATCCTGGCCCAGCTCCCGTCGCATGTTGAGCGCGGCCCGGTTGTGTACGAGCCAGGCTTCGAGCCTGGATTCCAGCAACCTTGGATCGTCGGGACCGGCGGCGAGCGCATAGGCCACGGGACAAGTATGGACCCATGCCAGCTTCGTGCCTTCCACGCGGGCAGTCCCGCTGGCCACCTCGGCGAGCAGCTTCTCGGCATCCACCCAGTCGGCATTCGGCGGTCGCGCGGAGGCCTCACCTTCAGCGCGATTCCACCAGGTGCTGTCGAGACCGGAAAATAGGATCTTCATGTGTACTTCAATCTTCCCAATATGCTTGCGTCATGACGCTTGAGCGTGGTGCTTGGCATGCGGCGCCCACGCGTCATCCACGATCACCCAGCACGCCCCTGAGGGGCCTGGACGCGTCGCCCTCCCGGTCCCGGTACCACGCATACGTCGTCCGCAACCCCTCACGAAGGGGGATGCCGGGAGCCCAACCCAGTGCGCGGATCCGCGACACATCCAGGAGCTTCCTGGGCGTACCGTCTGGCTTGGCGCTATCGTACCGGATACGCCCCGCATAGCCAGTCAGTGCCACGATCTCGTCCACCAGATGGCGGATCGAACAGTCTTCGCCGGTCCCGACGTTCAGGTGGTTGATCCCCGTCATGACGGTGTCCCAACGCTCATCCGGGAGCGCCATCACCGTGCGGCATGCCGCGGCGAGGTCGTCGACGTGCATGAACTCCCTGAGGGGCGACCCCGTACCCCAGACCACGACCTCTTCGGCTCCCGACGCCGCCGCCTCGTGGAACCGTCTCAGCAGGGCGGGCAGCACATGCCCGTCTTCCAGGCTGAAGTTGTCGCCGGGCCCATAGAGATTGGTGGGCATCAGGCTCCGATAGCGCCGGCCGTGCTGGCGACGAAAGGCCTCGCAAAGCTTGAGGCCCGCGATCTTCGCGATTGCATACGGCTCGTTCGTCGGCTCGAGAGGCCCCGTGAGCAGCGCCTCTTCCGGGATGGGTTGTGGCGCGAGCCTGGGGTAGACGCACGACGAGCCAAGGAACAGCAGCCTGTCGATCCCGGCGTCGTGCGCGGCCCCCACCAGATTGCACGCGATCGCAAGATTCTCGCGAATGAAGTCCGCGGGCAGGCGGTCGTTCGCGGAGATCCCTCCAACCCGGGCGGCCGCGACGTGGACTTCGTCGATGCGTTCGTCACGAAAGAACGCCTCGACCTCCTCCTGTCGCGCCAGGTCGAGCTCGGAGCGACTCCGGACGACCAGTTCGACATCGTCGTCGTGCCGCAGCGCGCGCACGATGGCGCTGCCCACCATGCCCGTGTGCCCGGCGACGTAGACCCTACGAGTCGCGCCCGGCGCGCTCACGAGCCTTCACCGGGTGGCGCGTCCTTGAACCCGAACCCGTGGGCCTCGAGCAGGGCGATGCGCTTCGCCTGGACCAGGTCTGCCGCCATCATTTCCGCGCAAACCTCGCCAACGGTCCTGCGGGGACTCCACCCCAGTTCGCTCATGGCCCTGCGCGCATCACCCAGGAGCGTATCGACTTCCGCGGGCCTGAAGTACCTAGGATCAACACGGACGATGACGTCGCCAGGCTTGATGGCGGGCGCCATGTCGCCCGTTACCGACCGCACGACGCCCTCTTCCTCCACCCCCGCGCCACGGAACTCCAGCTCGACACCGATCTCCCTGGCGGACGCGCGCACGAAATCCCTCACGGAACACTGGACGCCGCTCGCGATGACATAGTCCCGGGGAGCGTCCTGCTGGAGCATCAGCCATTGCGCTTCGACGTAATCCCCCGCATGCCCCCAATCGCGGAGCGCATCGAAGTTCCCCAGATGGAGGGTGCGTTCGATGCCGAGTGCGATCCTCGCCAGTCCGCGGGTGATCTTGCGAGTGACGAACGTCTCGCCACGCCGCGGGCTCTCGTGGTTGAAGAGGATGCCATTGCAGGCATACATACCGTACGCCTCGCGATAATTGATCGTGATCCAATGGGCGAACAGCTTGGACACGCCATAGGGGCTTCGCGGATGGAATGGCGTGGACTCGCGCTGTGGACTCTCACTTACAAGCCCGTACAACTCGGACGTCCCGGCCTGGTAGAAGCGAACCCGCTTCTCCATTCCCAGCAGACGCACCGCTTCAAGAAGCCTCAAGGCACCGAGCGCATTCACATTCGCCGTGTACTCGGGCAAGTCGAAGCTCACCGCGACGTGGCTTTGCGCGGCGAGGTTATAGATCTCGTCCGGCTGAACGTCTTCGATCACCCGCACAAGGTTCGAACCATCAGTCAGATCGCCATAATGCAGGTGGAATCGGCGATCTGGCTCATGCGGATCCTGATAGATGCCATCGACCCGCTGGGTATTCAGCGAGGACGACCTTCGCTTCAAGCCGTGGACGACGTAGCCCTTGGCAAGCAGAAGCTCGGCGAGATAGGAGCCGTCTTGCCCCGTCACGCCCGTGATGAGTGCGCACCTTCCATTGCTGGCGGCAGAGACGGGAGCAGTAGAGGTCATTGGAGGCACCGGCATTCAAGGAACAAAGTGATCGAATTGGTGGGACTGTTCAGAATATGGAAGCGAGCGAACCCGGCCAGATGGTAGATCCCGCTACGATCCTCACCAAGTCCGAACGAACGGCAGTGTGACGCAGAAGAGAGCGCGCAAGCTCCAATACGCCCACTACCAGCTCTTGTACGAGTCCCTCCAAGATCAGGCCTGGCGGGGTCGTGAGCACGCAGCGCATGACCTAGGAGTATCGAACCCCCGATGGCCAACCCTCAACCCGTAAGCAACCGTGCGCCGAGCAAGCCCTTGAACCGAATTCCCTCCTCCACGTTGAACGTCGACCGGGCCACGATCGCCTGCAGGGCGTCCACGCTCTTGTCGACCGAGGTCCTGGTTTCGTCGGGCGTGATGTCGCAGTGCTGCTCCAGGAAGGTCCCAGGCGCAGGATCATCGGCAACAGCGGCCCTGAGCGCGGAAACCAGCGAACGCTTGTCGTTTGCGGCATGGAAACCGCCAAGGGGATCAAAGAACTTGTCTACCAGCTCCCCATGGCCGTTGTAGTAAACGACCGGGCAACCGATGACCAGCGATTCCAAGATGGCGCCACTGAACCGACTTATGAGCACGTCGCAATCCACGAGCAGGTCATACAGGCCCCTGTCGCTCACGTTGTAGCTCGACAGGTCGCCCTGATCCTGAGGGTGTTGCGACACGATCATCTCGAAGCCGCACTCGTTGCAGGCCGACTGAATATCACTCAACCAATCCGCGCGACGATCAGTCATGACGCCGTAGGAGAAGTTGACATTCACGACCACCTTGACAACCGGGCCGCGGTTGGCGCGAGCCCTGGACTCCTTGTGGGACCCGAGCCCATCGAGCCTTTGCACCCCCGTAACCCACAAGGTCTGTCCAGTTTCCGGGAAATACTTGCGGTCGAAGTTACCCGGCAGAAAGACATTCGCGACCTCGCGGTATGGGCTCCGCTTTCTACCCGTGTCGCTGTCCAGAAAATCCTGAACTCCCTCCACGATGCCTACGGTGGGTATCCCGCAACTGTTCGCGTGCTTGACAAGCGGTTTGACGACCGTGTCCCAGTCGTTCATGCATACGATCACCTTGGGCAGCACCCGCGAAAAGACGAACTCGTTGTATGACATGAAATGCTCGGCCAAACTCGGATCGAAGGCCTCTTCATCCCGATAAGGAACCGAAATATCGACGAACCTGAATGTCAGCCCAGCCGCGCGCAACTTTGGGATCAGAAGCTCGAAGCTTCGGGTGTGGTACTTCTTGTGGGGTACGAAGACCAGATCCACAACCTCGTCGGGCAACCGTTCGAGTCGCCTGGTCGCAAGAATCCTTCCCCCTATGGCCTTCACGTCAACGCCGTCGAAGACGCAGCCGATGAGACATCGAGCCGCTCTGGAAAAGCGCTGTGCGAGGCCCTCATCCAGCACCGTGACCCCGTAATATCGCTTGAATCCATTCTCCAGCCAGCCCAGGAGATTCTTCCCCGAGTAGCCTGAGACGCAGGAATAGAAATCCGGGATGTGCATCAATACTATATCTCGCAAACCCTCGTAGTCGGGCTTGACTTGCAACTCGTCCAGCCTCGCCAATTCGATGCCAATGAAGTTGAACACGCGCGTGGTGAAGTGGTGCTGCGCAAAGTAATACCCCCATTCCTTGTCGAAAATCGCAGCCGCGTAGAATCCATCTTCGTACGCAACCTCGACGGGGTCGGTGTCCCCACCCTGTGGCGCATGCGCCCGGAAGAAATTCCCTCGCGAGCGTTCGACGTGGAGAAGGGGGGCCCGCCGAATCATGCTGCCAGATGTCTGGCGATAGCCACTCCCGATCGTAGGTGCAGATACAAATACATATCCCGCCCTCAGCACCTTTGACCACAGGCGCCAGTCCTCAGCTTGCGGGTATTCTTCGGGGAACCCTCCCATCTCTACCAGCACATTACGCTTGATCAATGGCTGATTGGCATTGAAGGGGCAGTCACCTCTCGTCGAGACGAAGTCCACGAAATGCGGCTTTCCGGACAAGCGTACAGCCTTGATCGGGCCGCTGTGGTCCTCCGCGATTGTTTCGGAGAAGTCGTAGGAACCGGCCACCGCACCATGGCCCATCAACGGCGCCAATGCCGCCACGCGGTTCGCAATGGATTCGGGTGCCAAGAGATCGTCGGAATCCAGGAAGGCAACCAACTCCCCCCTTGCAAGCCTGAGGCCGGAATTCCTCGAAGCAGCCAGCCCCCCGTTGGCGCGGTGCTGGTAAAACCGGAAGCGCTTGTCAGACTGCGCCATGGCCTTGGCCATCGAGGCGGATGAGTCCTTGGAAAAGTCATCAACCAGAATGCATTCGAACCTGCCATAGGTCTGGGACCGGATGCTCTCCAGCGTAGCCTGAAGGAACTTCTCGGCGTTGAAGCATGGCACCACCAATGACACGAGGGGCGCCGCACGCGTGGGCGACAACGACTCTGCGCCCGTCTGGAACAGCCCCGACCCTTCGACGATTGCCACGCCTTGCCCGTGCCAGCGATGGCTTCCTTCAAGGAGCAGCAGCAGTCGCGCTTCTGTCCGACGGTAGATCCGGGCCAGGTCAGGGTCTGTGTTCTCGACACGCCTGATGAGTTCAGTCACGAGCTCGAGCGCAGCGACGATATCGCCGCTTCGCTCGAGCTTGTTCACATCTGCAATTCCCATTGCCATTTCAAAAAAATCTCATTCTTCTAGAGCCGATACAGGTGGGCGCGCTTGATCCACGCATGGCCTCCGTGATAGCGGAGAGCGCATCCTATACCGCTGCTGCGAGCAGCTGATTCCTGTTCACCAAGCTCAACCCCGCTGACTCAACGGCTTTGACAAACGGCTCCAATCGCTTGCGGTAGCGTGTCTTGAATACGGTCAGCGCCTCAAGCGAGCACTGTTCCTCCACAATCGCCTCCACGCCCGACTGCTTGAGCTCGGAGAAAGTAGTCTTCGGCATTCCGAAGAAATCCGTAAGTTCGTCGATACGCTGATCACCGGCAATGAAGATGGCCGGCACCCCCGCTTGCAGGCCCGCGACCCCGCCATGGAAGCGATCGCCGAGGTAGAAATCGACTCTCATCATGTACTGCCGCCATTGGCTCACCTCATTGAACCAGTAGTAGTCAGTGAAAGGTAGTTTCAGCCCCAGCCGCTGCTTGAAGAAGTCGTTGATCACTTCGGCACTGAGCCGTCCCGTTGCATCGTCATATACGTCGGGTCGCGACTCTATATCAGCATACGAGAACACTTCGTCTTGAAATACGTAATCCGGACGCACGCCCTCCATGCAATCCAGGAAAGTACTCGCGCGTTTGAAGCCAGGCCTGGAGCCATCGAGATTATTGTAGGAAACGTGACCCGCCGTAGCCCAGCGACAACCGGGCGAATAACCCGCCGCCTTTATGGAGAGTATGTTCTTCGGATAGACGTACAAAGAAGGGCATCCGAGAATCTTGTGATTATGCAGTCCAAGTGACTTCATGAACTCGGACGTCTTCTCGCCACGTACGCCCAGAAGCGTGCACTTCTTGTTCAGAAGATCGAGCAGCTCCCTCGTGGACGGATGCAGCACCCCAGGATCCTGCACCGGAGTCTGCATTCCCGCGCCAAACACCACCAGAGGAACATCGACCTCTTTCAGCACGGCCACGAGACCCGTGTGGTTCATCCCCTTCCTGATGAAATTGGCCATGCTCAAAACAACGAAGTCAAAGTGACTCCGCATGTACTCTCCGAAGCCCTTGCCAAGCGCCTTATGCAGGTGAGACAAGTTGCCGACACAGGACCTGGAGCGGTTTACGTTGAGCAGTTTGAGCACTGCCTCCGCATGAACCATGTTCCCCTTGTTCCCTGTCAGGGAAAACGAGGGCTTCAGGTCCTCGATGGTGTTTACTGCCGGGCATGGCAGGCCATTGGTGTAGGGGGCTGGATCGACCTGCCGATGTAGCGTCTGTGCGGTCGAGTGGAAGTAGATCCTGTCCATCGCTTTCGTCACCTTCTTTAGTGTTTTTTCTCATCGAAGGCGCTCCGAATCGCTGCCGCTGATGGCGCAAGTGCGACCCAAAGGTTCGAATGAGCAGAGATCCGGGCAGGTCAGCGCCCGTGTCGATTCAAATCCTATACCGGATCGTGCAGCCTAGCGGCGATCGCACCATCCAACCCAACGAGCGAACCGGATAGGAAACCCGATCCCTCCCTGACTATGGCAACGGCTAGGGACGCCAACCCTTCGGCAGACCCGACCTGGCCCACGGGATGATGCGATTCAAGTGCTGAGAACCCTTCCGCGTTTCCGGAGAACCCGGCCCGCAACATCGGCGTATCGATGGCTGCTGGCTCGATCGCATTCACTCGCACGCGAGAACCCAGTTCGACCGCCATGGCGCGCGTCATGCCGCTGAGCGCCGCCTTGCTGGTGGCGTATGCCACGAAGCCAGGTTTGGTCAGCCGGGCATGGATGCTACTGATGTTGAGTACGCTGCCCCTACTGGCTTCCAGCTCCGGCAAAAGCGCCTGTGTCCAGATGAAGGGAGCCAGCAAATTGACTTCCAGGCTGTCCCGCCAGGCGTCGCGATCCAGGCTCTCGATGCTCCCGAGGATCTGGATCGCTGCGTTGTTGATGAGCGCATCGAGGGGGCGAGCACCCAACGCGGCGCGCACTTTCGCGAAAATCTCGCCTGCGTGGGCGGGATCACGAACCGTGCGCGCCAGATCGCACGAGATGTACTGGTCGGTCGCAAGGTCGGCTGGCCTCTCGACCCGATCCACTGCGATCACGTCGCTACCGGCCTGAACGAAGCCTCGCACCAGCGCTTGGCCAATTCCACCGGCTGCACCCGTGACCACGACGCAGCCCACGTCAGCTATCCAGGAAGCCGAACAGCTTGTCCATCGCCTCTTGGCTCGCCCGTCGCACGGCGTCTTTCGTGTTGGAGCCGTTGTGTGAGCCGAAGATGCAACGCGGCATCGCCCGTAGCGGCGAATCCGCGGGCAGGGGTTCCACCTCGAAGACATCCAGCGCGGCTGCGGCCACGTGCCCAGACTGGAGCGCGTCGATCAGGGCCTGCTCGTCGATCAAGGGTCCACGGGCCACATTGACCACTTGGACGCCCGGCTTCGCACTGGCCAGCACCTCGGCATTCAACATGTGGCGGTTGCGTGGGTTCAGCGAGCACGTGAAGACGATGAAGTCGGCCTCTTCAATGCGCTGCGGCCAGGTCGCGCGCTCCACGCCGCCAATGCCGCCGTCGTCGTCGTTGCCCGGGTCATACGCAACGATGGGCATATCAAAGGCCGCGAGCCGTTTCGCGGTACTGCGTCCGATGTCCCCGAAGCCGACCAGGGCCACCCGCTTGCCGGCCAGGCTCATGCCCGGCGGCTTGGGCCACCCGTGGTCGAGGCGAATGCCGCGATCGATCAGGAACAGGTCGCGCGCGAGGCCGATGACGTAGCCGAGCGCGACGTCCGCCACTTCGCCCCCGAACATGTTGGGTGTGTTGATGATGGGAATCCCAAGATCCTTGCACGCGGCGAAATCGACGTTGTCCACGCCGATGCCCCACTTCACCGCCGCCTTGAGCTCGCCCGCCCGGCCTGCTTCGAAGACGCGCCGCGTGGCTGGATCGTCGCCGATGATCCAACCTTCGTACCCGGGCAATTGCGCCATCAGCTCTTCTTCGGTCATCACTTGGGTGACCTTCGCCGGCACGAGTTCGTAGCCGCGTTCGGCCGCTACCGGAACGAACTCTTCGATCATCCCCAGCATGGGTGGGCAGGTCACGAGGATCTTCTTCATCCGGCCAGCCCCTGCTGCTGCATGAAACGCGCCGCGACGACGGCGAAGTCCCAATCGTCCGGGGTATCGATGTCAATGGACTCGAACTGCGGGCCCTCGAACATCATGGGCTTGCGCCCGATCCTTGCCTGGGTGGACTCGAAGCTCGGCCGGGTGAACAGGTAGATGTTCGAGTTCTCCTCGTACCAGGGCTCCAGGTCCTGGGTGCGGACCAGGTTGTCGGGATCGTGGTTCACGGGGCTGCAGTCAGCCCGATAGAAGCGGGTCTGCACCTTGTCGACCGTGAACAGGGAGTCGGCGCTCCCCGACGCCAACGCGGCATCGTACGCCGCCAGGGCCCGCCGGACGGTGTCGGCGCTGACCAGCGGATTGGTCGTATGCGTCATGAGGTAGACGTCGGCGTCGACATTGGCGACGTCGTCGGCCAGGACCAGGTTCATCGACACCATGTCGCCGCAGATCTCGGCCTTGCGGTCGCGGATCTTCACCCGCTCGGTTTCGACGAGACCGTTCTCCGCGAGGATGTGGCGCGCATCGGTATTGATCACCACCTCGTCGATCTCTTCGACTTCCAGCAAGGTATCCAGGATCCAGCGGAACAGCGGCTTGCCGCAGAATTCGCGAAAGTTCTTGCCCTTGACGCGCTCGCTGTTCGCCTTCATCGGCAACAGGGCGACTACCTTCTTCTTGTTTTTGTCCATGGATCGATCAGCTCGGATAGAAATACTTGTCTTTTTCCGCATGCGACAACTTGCGGTGCTCGTGGTTGCCCATGAAAGAGCCCGTGTATTGGCAGAAGCGGTATCGCATGATGCCCAAGGCATGGCGAAGCCAGGCGCCTTCGCCCCAGGCGGCCTTCCAGTCCTGCCAGATGCTGCTGCAGATGTATCGAACGGTATCGCGTCGGCGTACGTGTATCTGGGGCATGATCTTCTGCAGCGCCAGGGCTTCCCGTTCGAAACGGCGCCGGACCTGGGGCCAGCTCTCGGCATGGTAGTGGTACACCCCTGCCTCGGCGACGTAGCCGACCTTGCCGCCAGAACGGCACAGGCGCTGTGCGAGCTCCATGTCCTCCAGGCCCGTGACGTCCTCGTCGAAACGGTACGTTGCCCAGGCAGCCCTCGAAATGGCCGAGTTCGCGTTGTTGCAGAAGAAGCCTTCCTGCGGCACCGCCGATGCCTCCGGAAAATACTTCCCGAAGATGCGACACTCACTGAAGTGGCTTTCCGCTCCCCCGAACTGCCGGCCATAGGTATAGTCGACGAGACCGTTGGCGATGGGGTCGCAGAGCAGGCGGAGCCAGTGTTCGTCGCGTGGGACGCAATGCCCGCTGACGAGCACGAGGATGTCGCCCGAGGCGACTTCGCACCCCATGTTCAGCGAGCGCCCGAACGAAAACTGCTCGCGCGTGATGTGGGTGATGACGCAACCATGCCTCTGCGCGATCTCGAGGGTCCCGTCGGTGGATCCCGAGTCGATGACGACCACTTCGACCCGGAATCGCCCAAGATCCTGTCCGTGGATGGATTCGAGCAACTCCCCGAGGTAGCGCGCCTCGTTGAGCGTCCGGATAACGACGCTGATCAGCATGAAATGGAGTTCAAACGGGGAAGTGGGCTGGCTGGATGGACAGGCTGAAGGCCGGCTGCATCTGGGCATAAACCGCCCGGATTTCGTCAAGGCCCACGGCATTCGCGGCAAACATGTCCCAGTGTACTGGAACCACCGTCCCAATCCCAAGCTCGTCCGCCATTGCGAAGGCTTCGCGCACCGACATGTTGCCGATGATGCCGCGCCGGGCCCGGAAGAAATTGGGCTCGTTCACCGGCAACACCGCGACGTCGATCGGGGCAAGTTTCGCCAGGGCATCGATGAGCGCCTGCTTGACACTCGTGTCCCCCGCAAGATAGGCACGCCGGCCGGCTCGCTGCAGGACGAAGCCGACGCAGTCCAGCCGGCCTTCCGGGTCGCGACGGATCTCGGGATGCGCGGCCGGGACCGCATGGACCGACAGCCCGGGCGCAAGCGGCTCCCAGGCTTCCCGGGCCGGGAACAGGCGCCCTTCCTCCACGCCCCACTCCGCCAGCAGTCGCAGGACGCTGGGAGGACCCATGAACCTTGCCGCGGGCGACGCCCT
>NZ_VICE01000153.1 GCF_006546775.1 Marilutibacter aestuarii | reverse complement strand
CAGCCGTCCGGACCGATGGTCTGGCCAGCCTGCGAACCCGGGCACTTGTCGTCGCAGTTGTTCACGCCATCGCCGTCGTCGTCCATGTCCGCGCAAGTGGCGACCGGAGCGACCGGCGCGACCGGGGCGGCCAGGGTGCCCAGCGGGATCACGACGCCGACCGAGGCCAGCACGTCGCCGAACCAGTCAGCGTCGGGATCGCCATTGACGCTCTGGTCGTCCATGTCGGCGCGGTAGGCCAGCTCGGCGCGCAGCTTGGCACGGGTGCCGATGTCGCCCTGGACACCCAGGCCGATCTTGCCGGCGATGTTGCCGTCTTCCCGCTCACCCGGGGAGTCGATGCTCGGGAACGCGTCGTACTCTTCCTCGGCGCGCTGGTAGCCCATGCCCATCAGGAAGTACGGCGCCCAGTTGCGGCCTTCCTGGATGAAGTGGCGACGCAGGTCGAAGGAGATGCCGTACTGGCTCCAGTTCAGGTTCTGGTTGGCGTCGACATTGGGGTTCTGGTAGTTGAGCTCGCCGTCCAGCGACCACTTCTCGCTGATGAACTTGCCCACGCCGGCCGTGACGAACGGAGCGTTGCGGGTGCCGCGCTCGTTGTCCTGGATGTTGAAGCCGGCACCGCCGGTCAGGTACCAGCGATCATCGAAATCCTGTGCGCCGGCGACCTGCGAGAAAGCCAGGCCCGCGAGCATTGCAGTGCTCAACAAGCGGATCTTCATCTATCACACTCCTTCATCGAAATCGGTCGTCATGGACCAGTCGGGTTCAGTATTTCTCACGGCACATTTCAACTCAGGGACACGTCCGGCTTGAGCTCCGAGCCTGCGCCGCGGTCACTGGCGACCGGGATCATACACTGTCAACGCAATTGTTAAAACCGGTTAACGCGAGATCCACATTCGCCGCCCGTGCCCCGGCCAGGCTCCTTGAACGAGGAAACCCGGCACGAGGCCGGGTTTCCAGGGAACCATGGGGCGGGCCGCGAAGCCCGCCTTGCATGGATCAGTTCTGCACGTTCAGCTCGGTGCGA
>NZ_VICE01000152.1 GCF_006546775.1 Marilutibacter aestuarii | reverse complement strand
CAACCAACGACCGAGGAAACGCCATGGCTTCCAGACCCCGGCACAACAGATCCGACGATCAAGGGTGTTGCACTTGGAGTGTTAATTCACCCGTCATTGCCTGACGCCAACGGAAACAGCTGGAAGTAAAAGCCGGCTTGCTCCCATGATGGATCATGGTCCATACGGAACTCCCAGAAGCGTGGGTGTTCGCCCTTCAGCAATTCTTGAAGCGCCTCATTCGCCACGTCGGGGTCGTAGACACGGTACGCGAGCTGCCTGAGGCCGTTCCAAGTGCCACGGGCTAGAAATAGCGCGTTGTAGCCAACGATGGCTTGCTCGATCTTGTCACCAATCTCGAAGAGGAGTTTGCTTTCGTCAGGGGCCGGCATGCCTTCGTCAGCCAAGTCGACGGCGTGCAGAGTTACCTCGAGGTGCCAAGCGAAAATGTCCGTATGCTCGAACGCCAGCAGTGCATCGTTGACCACAACTACTTCAGGCATTCCGTCACGGCTGCCGTTGAAGAGCGTGTAGTGCGGATCTGGCACCTCGATGCTCACGGAATGTTCGGACATGACGCCTAACACCTGAATTAAGCCGCGCCGCGAAGCGGTGTCGGCTTGGAAGAATTGTTAGGCGGCTGCCGCTTACTTGGCGAGCTCGCCCGACACGAATTCTGATATCTCGCGGGTGTTCCTGACGAACTCCGCCTCAAGATTGACGCCGCATTTGTTGGCCAGAACCATAATGGACCACAGGCAGTCCGATAGCTCATGGCCGAGCTTGCGATGGTGGTCGTCGATCGTTCGAACGCCGGCGTGGGCTTGGATCAGCTTCGCGAGATCGCCGACATCTCCCATGAAGCCGAGCGCCAATTCTTGAGCTGTCCAGGCGCGCCCCCAGCGCTTGACCTCGAGCTCCTCGTAGAGGTCATTGAGCTCAATCGCTGCCTGTTCCAATTCGCCAAATTTCATGTCATGCCGCCTAACACCCGAGTTAAGCCGCGCCGCGAAGCGGCGTCGGCTTGAACGAATTGTCAGGCATCAGTCCCACCATGCCGTAACGCCCTGAACGACAGGAGGGTGGATGCCAAACTCACCAATCTCGTCTGGATCGGCGAAGGTGACGTAGTCTGGCTGAAGCGCCGAAAGAGCCTGAGTGAGCGCTTCCGGCTGGATGTTGCCCGCCACCAAGACTGTATCTGTGAAAGGCCAGGAGTCATCGCCTGGGTCAAGCTCCGAGATCAGGGCGTACACGGCGGTTACGTCAGAACGTTGAAGCAACCCAAGCAGAGTGTCCCGAAATAGCGGAATTCCGGGATGAGGGACGAGGTTGCAGCCAATGGAACCCTCATCATCATTCCCGTCGAAGAATCGATCCAGCGGAACCACTTGCGGCTCCGCCTGAGTCTCCAGCTCAATCTTTAATCCGATGCACTTTTTTTGGTCCACGATAAACCCTCAACTGAGGCCTAACACCTGAGTTAAGCCGCGCCGCGAATCGGCGTCGGCTTGGACGAATTGTTAGGCGCCGCAGGTTCACAAAGTAAGTGCAACACCCGCGACGCCCGGGAAAAGGACGGTGAGCTGGCAGACTGAAGGGGATCACTCCGGCAAGAGACGATC
>NZ_VICE01000151.1 GCF_006546775.1 Marilutibacter aestuarii | reverse complement strand
GGAAGCCCTTGATCTTGCCTTGGCCTCAAGTCTCCCCTCGCACGATGGATTGCGCGAAGCAAAACCCATCGTGCCTCATGCGTACGGCTGCACGATGGTGGGTTTCGCCTTCGGCTCTACCCACCCGACGGCCCTGCCGGCCTGGGCCTGCAATCCTGCGTCATCCCACCAAGCGCCCCGCCCGGGTCACTTTTTTCGGCGTCGTGACGGTCGGCCCGCGCCGGCCCGCGACCAACCGTAAAACAGGCTCAAGCCCCGCGCGCCTGCACGGACGGGTCCGCCCACACGCTGTGCGGATCGCCCGAGCGCGCGCGGCGTGCGCTGAGCCGGGCCAGCCAGGCGAAGCCGAAGGCCAGGGCCAGGGCACCGGCGTCGATGGCAAACAGGTTCCAGTGGCCGGCGGCGGCGGCTCGCCAGAACCACGCGCCGGTCGCCAGTCCATGCGCCAGCGGCACCAGCGCGGTGGTGATCGCCGCCGCGGCGAGCAGTTCGCGTGCCGCCCGTGCCGGTGGGCGCAGCGCCGCCCAGGCCGCGCAGGCCGCCCAGGTGCCGAAGCAGGCCAGTCGGACGCCGCTCTCGAGTTCGCCCCGGAAGCCCAGCGCGGGCCATTGCAGCAGCTGGGTGGCCACGAACGCGGCGGAGATCGCCACGCAGACGCCGAGGCAGACGCCGACCGTCGCCCGGGCCATGCCCTGCGGCGCCCGCCCCTGCTCGACCTGGCGTCGCTTGCGGCGCGATTCGATCCACAACAGGTTGCCGGAGTAGAACAGGAACGCCCCGCCCAGCCCCAGCAGGAAGTACAGCCAGGCCACCCCGGCGTTGCCGAACTCGCCGAAGTGCAGGGCGTAGGCCGCGGCCAGGGTCGCGTGGTTCGCGTCGCGCGTGCCGGGCAACTGGGTGGCCAGCACTTCGCCGGTGTGCGCGTCCAGCGCCACCGTGCCCAGCGGACCGAGCGAACCCGGCGACTCGCCGGTGATCTCGAGGGTGGCACGGGCATCGCCACCGTGGGCCAGCTTGAGATAGGCCGGCTCGAATGCGTCCAGGCCGTGCGCCCGCGCGGTGGCGGTCGCGATGTCGACCATCCGCGCCAGCGGCGCAGGCGCGGCGGGCGTGCCGTCGGGCTCGACCAGCGGCGCGGTGTCCATCGCAGCCGGGACGGCCTGCATGCCGCCGCCGCGGTACACCAGCGGATCGAGCGCCATGAGCGTCACGAAGGCCAGGCACAGCAGCGCCCCGGTGACCGCGAACATGATGTGCATTGGCAGGCTGAGCACGCCGACCACGTTGTGCGCGTCCTGCCAGAAGCGCTTGAGGTTGCGTCCGGGGCGCAGGGCGAACAGGTCGCCGAGCAGTTTCGGCAAGTGGATGACCAGGCCCGACAGCAGGGCCAGGCCGTACAGCAGGCTCACCACGCCCATCAGCCAGGTACCGGCGACCGGGATCCCCAGCGAGTAATGGAGCAGGTTGACCAGCTCCGAGAGGGTGCCGCCGAAGGGCTTGTCGCTGCCTTCCAGGTCCTGCAGCGTGGCGAAGCGCCAGGTCCCCGACTCGTCCTGCCAGTAACTCGAGGCCACCGGGTACTCGCCGCCGGGGAAGACCATGCCGACGTGGACGCGGGCCGCGGGATGCCGCGCGAGGGTCGCGTCGAGCAGGCGTTGCGCATCGTCGAGCGTCTCCGGCGCGGCGCGCATCGTGCCCGGCGATTCCCAGGCCTGCAGGTCGTGGTGGAAGACGGTCAGTGCGCCTGCATAGAAGGCCACGAACAGGGCGAAGCCCGCGACCAGCCCCGTCCAGGTATGCAGCGCGGTGAAGGTGCGCAAGGTGCGCGACGCAAGCTTCATGGCAGCGGCCTCATTGCACCCAGCCCCACTGCTGCAGCAGCCACAGACCGCCCAGGCAGGCGAGCGCCAGGCCGCCCAGCCAGGCCCACGCGCGCGTGCCGCTGGCGAAGGCGAAGGCGGCGCCCGCCACGCAGATCCACAACGGGAAGAACGCCACCAGGCCGGGCACCAGGGTGGACTGCCACGGTCCCGGCAGCGCCCAGCAGGCCAGGCCCATCAGGCCGGCGGCGAGGAAGAAGCCCGGCACCAGGGCCGCGCTCGCGCGTCCCCACATCATGGCCGCGGCCCCGCCGGCGAGGCTGCCGCGACCTCGCGCCAGGCGCCCAGCCAGGGTAGGACGAGCATGGCCAGCATCCAGTGGCCGAGCATGGCGCACAGGCCGGCGCCGACGCCGAGGTCGACGATCGCCACCGCCAGGGCCAGGGCGGCCAGCACGGCGCCGATCGCGCTGCCGCG
>NZ_VICE01000001.1 GCF_006546775.1 Marilutibacter aestuarii | reverse complement strand
CCGTTCATCCAACTCGTCCCGGCTGCGGGCCGCGCATCTTACAGCAACTCCCGGGACCGTCAACCACTTCCCGACAACCGCCTCCAACACGCCCCGCCACCTCAATGCTTACCCGGCAGCGGGGCGCGCATTGTGCACACTCGCGAACACTTTGGGAAGCTTTTTTTTCGCCCATCCCGCCGACCGGGCCTTGACCTCGCCAGAGGACTGCCGGATGGTCGCTCCACCCCCTGGCAGAGCCCTCCGATGAACGCCTCCCCGCTGCTTTCCCACCTCCGTACCGTGCTGCTGCTCGCGCTCCTGTGCTGCGCGTCGCTACCGGGCTGCGCCAGCGGCGCCGGCCCATGGGTCGAGATCGCGGGCACCCGCTACGTGGTGGAAGTGGCCGACGACGACGCCGAACGGTCTCGCGGCCTGATGTTCCGCGACGAGATGCCGGCCGACCACGGCATGCTGTTCATCCACGAGAGCGAGGCGATGCAGGCCTACTGGATGAAGAACACACGGATCGCGCTGGACATCCTGTACTTCGACGATGAGCGCCGGCTGGTTTCGCAACAGCGCGACGTGCCGCCGTGCTCGCTGGGCAACGGCTGCCCGCCCTACCCCAGCAGCGCACCGGCGCGCTACGTGCTCGAGCTCAACGCCGGCCAGGCGGCGCGGCTGGGGCTCCAGGACGGCATGGAGATGATCTTCGGGCCGGGCATCGAGAACGCGGACTGAACCGCCTTCGCGGGGCCTCAGGCCTCGACCATCTCGAAATCGTCCTTGGTGACGCCACAGTCCGGGCAGGTCCACGTATCGGGGACATCGGCCCAGCGCGTGCCCGGCGCGATCCCCTCTTCCGGCAATCCCTCGGCTTCGTCGTAGATGAAGCCGCAGACAACGCACATCCAGGTGCGGTAGGGCGCGGTCACTGCTGTGTCGGACATGGGCGGATAATGGGCTGGAATGAAGTTCGCATTGTCCCATGTCCCACCTCGCGGGGCACGGGCAGGAGGAAGCCTCGCATGAAACCGCCCTGGCCGGCTCGCGGCCTGTATGCCATCACCCCCGACGAGACCGACACCGGACGCCTGGTGTCGCGCGTGCGGGACGTGCTGGATGCCGGCGCGGCCTGGCTGCAGTACCGTAACAAGGCGGCCAGCGCCCGCGACCGGCGGGCTCAGGCGCTGGCGCTGCTGCCGCTGTGCCGCGAACGCGGCGTGCCCCTGATCGTCAACGACGACTGGCGATTGGCGGCCGGCATCGGCGCCGATGGCGTGCATCTGGGCGAAGACGATGGCAACGTCGCCGCCGCCCGGGCCGCCCTGCCGGCGGGCGCCCTGGTGGGCGCGTCCTGCTACGACGACGTGGCGCTCGCCAGGCGCGCGGTCGAGGCCGGCGCCAGCTATGTCGCCTTCGGTGCGTTCTTCCCGTCGCCCACCAAGCCCGGCGCGCGCCGGGCGAGCCCGGGCCTGCTCGCCGCGGCGGCCTCACTGGGCGTGCCGCGAGTGGCCATCGGCGGCATCACCCCGGACAATGCGCCCTCCCTGGTCGAGGCCGGGGCCGACCTGCTGGCAGTGATCAGCGGCGTGTTCGATGCGCCCGACCCGGCCATGGCGGCCCGCGCCTATCGCGCCTGCTTCGACCCTCCTTCTTCCACGCTTGCCCACGGAACCACGCCATGAACCACGCTCGCTCCCATGCCCTTTTCACCCGCGCCCAGGACTTGCTCCCGGGCGGCGTCAATTCGCCGGTGCGTGCGTTCAAGTCGGTCGGTGGCGAACCGTTCTTCGCCCAGCGCGCGGAAGGCGCCTACCTGTTCGACGTGGATGGCAACCGCTACATCGACTACGTCGGCTCCTGGGGGCCGATGGTGGCCGGCCACGCACGTCCCGAGGTGCTCGCCGCGGTCGAAAAGACCATGCGCGATGGACTGAGCTTCGGCGTCCCGAACGCGCTCGAAGTGGAGATGGCCGAAGCGCTCACCCACATCGTGCCCAGCTGCGAGATGGTCCGCATGGTCAACTCGGGTACCGAGGCGACGCTGTCGGCGATCCGCGTGGCCCGCGGCGTCACCGGCCGCACGCGGATCGTCAAGTTCGAGGGCTGCTACCACGGGCATGGCGACAGCTTCCTGGTCAAGGCCGGCAGCGGCGTGATGACGCTGGGCCTGCCCAACTCGCCGGGCGTTCCCGACGCGCTGGCGGACCTGACGACGACCATCCCGTACAACGATTTCGAAGCCGCCAGCGCGTTGTTCGAGGAAATCGGCGATGAGATCGCGGGCCTGATCATCGAGCCTATCGTCGGCAACGCCAACTGCATCCTGCCCCGCGAGGGTTACCTGCAGCACCTGCGCGAGCTGTGCACGCGACACGGTGCCTTGCTGATCTTCGACGAGGTCATGACCGGGTTCCGCGTGGCGCTCGGCGGCGCGCAGGCACGCTACGGCATCACCCCCGACCTGAGCACCTTCGGCAAGATCATCGGCGGCGGCATGCCGGTGGGCGCCTATGGCGGCAAGCGCGAATACATGTCGCAGGTGGCGCCCAGCGGCCCGATCTACCAGGCCGGCACGCTGAGCGGCAACCCCGTGGCCATGGCCGCCGGCCTGGCGACACTGGCGCTGATCCGCGAGCCCGGCTTCCACGACGAGCTCGAGCGTCGCACGCACCAGCTGTGCGACGGGCTCGAGGCGGCGGCGCGCGAAGCCAACGTCGCGTTCCACACCACGCGCGCGCCCGGCATGTTCGGCCTGTACTTCCGCGAGGGGCCGGTGGAGACCTTCGAGGACGCCAAGGCGTCCGATGCCGCCAAGTTCAAGCACTTCTTCCACGGCATGCTCGAGCGCGGCGTGTACCTCGCACCGTCGGCCTTCGAGGCCGGCTTCATGTCGAGCGCCCATGGCGACGCCGAGATCGCGCACACGGTCAAGGCCGCGCGCTCGGTGTTCGGCGACATGGGCTGAAGCCCGGGGCGTTCGGCACCGCCGCGATCAGCCGGTGGCGTACTCGCGCAGCGCCGCATGCAGGCGCTGCATGCCCTCGGCGACATCGGCGTCGTGGATGTTCAACGCCGGCACGAAGCGCAGCACGTCCGGACCGGCCTGCAGCAACAGCAGGCCGTGGCCGACGCACAGGTCCAGGATGTCCGCGGCCTTGCCGGCGTGGGCAGGACGCAGGGGCGCGCCGATCATCAGGCCACGCCCGCGGATCTCGCCGAACAGGCCCAGCTCCTCGTCGATGCGCGCCAGGGAGGCGCGAATCGCATCGGCCTGGCGCGCCACGTTGGCGAGGATCGCGTCCGAAGACAGCTCTCGCAGCACCACGCGCGCCACGGCCGCGGCCAGCGGATTGCCGCCAAACGTGGTGCCGTGGGCGCCGAAGGTGAGGGTCTCGCTGACGCGCGGCCCGGCCAGCATCGCGCCGATCGGCATGCCGCCGCCCAGCGCCTTGGCCAGGGTCACCACGTCGGGGACGACGCCGTAGCCTTCGCAGGCGAACAGGCGGCCGGTACGCCCCATGCCGCACTGGATCTCGTCGAGCATGAGCAGCGCGCCGTGGCGGTCGCACAGCGCGCGCAGGCCCTGCAGGAACGCGGGCGTCGCCGGCATCACCCCGCCCTCGCCCTGTACCGGCTCGACCAGCACTGCACAGACATCGCCGGCGGCCATCGCGGCCTCCGCGGCGGCGAGGTCGTTGAAATCGCTGTAGCGGAAGCCTCCGGGCAGCGGCTCGAAGCCCTCCTGGTACTTGGGTTGCGCGGTGGCGGTCACGGTCGCGAGGGTGCGTCCGTGGAAGCTGCCCCGGAAGGTCAGGATGACGCGACGCTCCGGCGGCCGGCCCTCGCCGGTCGCCCACTTGCGGGCGAGTTTGATCGCCGCTTCATTGGCTTCCGCACCCGAGTTGCACAGGAACACGCGGCGCGCGAAGCCGCTGGCCTCGACCAGGTCTCGGGCCAGCTCGAGCGGCGGCGCGCTGACGAAGACGTTGCTGGTGTGCCAGAGCCGGCCCGCCTGCGCGGTCAGCGCCTCGACGAGCGCGGGGTGGGCGTGGCCCAGGGCATTGACGGCGATGCCGCCACCGAAGTCGACGTACTCGCGGCCATCCAGGTCGTGGATGCGCGAACCCTGCCCGCGGTCGAGGACGATCCGGCGCGGCCGGTAGACCGGCACGTAGAAGTCGTCGGCGAGGGCGCAGAGGGCGTCGTTGGCAGTGCTCATGGTGTCCTGGGACCGGTGGTGGGAGCGATGGAGCTGCATTCTCGCCGATTGCACGGCCGGATGCGGCACAATCCGGGGCCGGAGGGTCAAATGCGACTGCTGTTCACGCCCCAACTCAATCCCGCGACCGAGACCGGCTGGCGCCGGCGCTGGTTCGACATCATCTACCGGCACGACACCCCGCCGTCGCGGAACTTCGACCTGCTGTTGATCTTTGCGATCCTCACCAGCGTGCTGGTGATCATGTTCGACAGCGTGCCCCACATCCACGCCCGTCACGCGAAGGCCATGTACCTGGTGGAGTGGGCGTTCACCCTGCTGTTCACCGCCGAGTACGTGCTGCGGCTGGTGGTGGTCAGGCGACCGCTCCGCTATGCCCTGAGCGTCTGGGGCATCATCGACCTGCTGTCGATCCTGCCGACCTACCTATCGCTGTTGCTGCCGGGCAGCCAGAGCCTGCTGGTGGTGCGCATCCTGCGCATCCTGCGACTGTTCCGCATCCTGAAGCTGACGCAGTACGTCGAAGAAGGCGGCGTACTGGTCAAGGCGCTGTGGCGCAGCCGGCGCAAGATCTTCGTGTTCATCTGCGCGATCCTCACCGTGGTAGTGATCTTCGGCGCGCTGATGTACGTCATCGAGGGGCCGGAGCACGGCTTCGCGAGCATCCCGACCGGCATGTACTGGGCCATCGTGACCATGTCCACGGTGGGCTATGGCGACATTTCGCCGGAGACCGTCACCGGGCGCTTCATTGCCTCGATCCTCATCCTGATCGGCTACAGCGTGATCGCCGTGCCCACCGGCATCTACACCGCCGAACTGGCCAGCAGCCTGCGCGAAGCCACCCGCAGCAGCGACCACCACGATTCGCGGGGCTGCCCGGAATGCGGCCTGGAGGGCCACGACCCCGACGCCCTGCACTGCCGCCACTGCGGCACCCCCCTCCACGCCCCGATGGGGTGAGGCAAGACCGCTTGCGCGGCACTGCCGCGCGGTCTTGCCGAACGCCCAGCGCGCTGCGCTGGGCCGGGGGTTGCGAGGTGAGCGCGAAGCGCGAGCCCGCAACGGCTCCAGAGGCGAAGCCGATGGAAGACCGCTTGCGCGGCACTGCCGCGCGGTCTTGCCGAACGCCCAGCGCGCTGCGCTGGGCCGGGGGTGAGGGGACGCGGCTTGCGAACCACCGGTTCGCGCGGCCACGAACGCCCGGGCGCTGGCGCCCGGGCCGGGGGTGGAACCGCCCGCCGTAGAAGAAGCTGGATCCCAGCGTTCGCTGGGATGACGGTGGGCGGGGTTGCCGGGCGGGGGGCGGCTGAGACGTCGCCGTAGGGTGGGTCGAGCCGAAGGCGATACCCACCGTCGCTCGTGGACACGACGCACGATGGGTTTTGCCTCGCGCAAGCGTTCCTGCGGTGTTCGAAGCGCCGCTCGTTCATTGGCTGCCACAACGCGCGGCGGCGCATTGAAAGTCGACGTTGCTCCAAGCGCCACCTCGCACGGTGCAATGCGCTTCGCTTATTGCACCCTACCGATCCGCCGCGGCCACGGTCGCCCGGGGGGGGCGCCGGACGTGGCAATGAAGCGAGGGCTTCGCGTCCTCCCGATTACCAGCTGCCGGTGTTGGCCATCGAGGCCCAGGGCTCGGCCGGCGCGAGACGGTCTCCCTTCTGCAGGAGTTCGACGGAAATACCATCGGGCGAGCGCACGAACGCCATGTGGCCGTCGCGCGGCGGGCGGTTGATGGTCACGCCCATGTCCTGCAGGTGCTGGCAGGTCGCGTAGATGTCGTCGACGGCGAAGGCCAGGTGACCGAAGTTGCGGCCGCCAGTGTAGGCCTCGTCGTCGTGGTTCCAGGTCAGCTCGACCTCGGCTTCCGGATTCTCCGGCGCCCCCAGGTAGACCAGGGTGAAACGGCCTTCCGGGTAGTCCTTGCGGCGGTTCTCGACCAGGCCGAGGCCTTCGCAGAAGAACTTCATCGATGCGTCGAGGTCGCGGACGCGGACCATGGTGTGCAGGTATTTCATGGGGTGTGGACTCCTTGCAAAGGCGCGCGGGCGGCGCACCCGGTCAATCGAGGAAGAGGTCGGGCAGCAGGGGCTTGCCGGGGTCGACCGCATAGACATCGAAGTCCTCGACCCCCGCCTCGGCCAGGACTTCGTCGTCGATCAGGAAGCGGCCGCTGAAGCCCTCGGCCGGGCGCGTCAGCACCGCGTGGGCGGCGTCGCCCATGATCGCCGGCGTGCGGGCGTTCGCGGTGTCGACCCCGGGGATCATGTTGAGCGCGTCGGTCGCGATCAGGGTGCGCGGCCACAGGGCGTTGATCGCCACGCCGCGGGGACCGAACTCCGCCGCCAGGCCCAGGGTGACGAAGCTCATGCCCATCTTCGCCAGGGTGTAGGCGGTATGTGGCCCCCACCACTTCGGGTCGAGCGAAGGCGGCGGGGCCAGCGTCAGGACATGCGGATTCGGCGCCTCCAGCAGGTGCGGCAGGCAGGCCTGCGCGCACAGGAAGCTGCCGCGGGCGTTGACCTCCTGCATCAGGTCGAAGCGCTTCATCGGCGTGTCGAGCGCGCCGCGCAACCAGATCGCGCTCGCGTTGTTGACCAGGATGTCCAGCCCGCCGAAGGCGTCGACGGTGGCGGCGACCGCGGCGCGCACCTGGTCTTCCTCGCGGATGTCGCACTGCAGGGCCAGCGCCTGGCCGCCGGCGGCCTCGACCTCCGCGGCGACGCTGTGGATGGTCCCCGGCAGCTTGGGGTTGGGCACGCCGGACTTGGCGACCACGGCGATGTTGGCACCGTCGCGGGCGGCGCGCAGGGCAATGGCGCGACCGATGCCGCGCGAGGCGCCGGTGATGAAGAGGGTCTTGCCGCTCAGGCTCATAGGGGTGATTGGTGACCGTTGATTGGACTGCAGGGTATCGCGGGGCGCGGTAATCCGATGTCGACGCGCTGGATTCAGGGCTTGGGCCCCTGGCCTTCGTTGTCCTCCCAGTGGAGGATTCGACGGGTGACGAACCGGTAGACCGGCTTGCCCGTGGCGAACCAGGCCTCGCGCAGCCAGGAGCGGCGCTTGAGCAGCCGCCGTTCGACCGGGGTGATGGCGTCGGGGCAGTAGGTCCGCTTGTGCTTGAGCAGGTGGCGCAGGTCCTCGCGCGCGAGCAGGCGCATCCAGCGCGAGCGGGGCCGGCCACGGACGGCGAGCTGGAAATCGATGATCGCCGGCGTGCCGTCCTCGAGCACCAGCCAGTTGGCTTCCTTGGCCAGGTCGTTGTGGGCGATCCCGTGCCGGTGCAGGCCCTGCAGCAGGCGCCGGGCGCGGCGGAAGTACGCCAGGTCGCCGCGGGGGGGGCGCTGGTACATCGCCGCGCCGGCCATGAAGCTGCGATCCAGGCAGCGCCCGGTCCAGGCACGCAGTTGCGGCACGGCGTCCAGTCCGACCACGGCGCGCAGGGCCGCGGCCTCGCGCCGGGCCAGCCACCAGGCCGGCAGGCGCAGCCACAGCGGCACGTGGGCGAGGTCGCGACGGACGAACAGGCCGGCCTCGTCGCGCATCAGCGCGATACGGCCGAAACTGTCGGACTTCAGGGCGGATACTTCGATCGACATCGGACGATTCTAGGACGCGCGGCCGCGTTTGGCCCGGAAGATCGCCTCGGGCGTGCCGTCCTGCATGGGCGCAAAGCGCGATCGTCCGCCATAATTCCGCGATGGAATCGGCCTGGATCGAAAATGCGACCGCCTGGATCGCGGCACACCCCACCGCCGCCGGCGCGTTGATCTTCCTGATCGCGTTCTGCGACGCACTGGTGATCCTGGGCATCGTGGTCCCGGCCCTGCCCCTGCTGTTCGCCGTCGGCGCGATGGTCGGGCTGGGGCACATCAACGGGCCCTACGCCCTCGCCGCCGCGGCCCTGGGCGCCCTGCTCGGCGATACCCTGAGCTACTGGGTCGGTCGCCTCTGGGGGCCGCAACTGCGCCAGCGCTGGCCGTTCTCGCGCTACCCGCAATGGCTGGAACGCAGCGAGTCGATGTTCCGGCGCCACGGGGTCAAGAGCATCTTCATCGCCCGATTCGTCGGCGCGGTGCGACCCTTCGTTCCCGCCATCGCCGGCATGCTGCGCATGCCCTTCCCGCGCTACCTGCTGCCCAGCGTGGTCGCCTGCGTCGGCTGGGCCGCCCTGTTCCTCGCCCCGGGCTGGATACTGGGGGCCTCCTACGAGGCCGTCGCCGCGGTGGCGGACCGCCTGGCCATCGTGTTCGGCGTGCTGCTGGTCGCGCTGGGGCTGGTGTGGGCCACGGTGCTCTACACCTGGCGCTGGTCGGCGATGCATGCCGACAAGTGGCTGGCACGGGCGCTGGACTGGTTCCGCCGACATCCGCGGATGGGTCGCTATGCCTCCGCGCTGGTCGACCCCAACCGACCCGAATCGCCGTCCCTGGTGATCCTCGCGCTTTGCCTGCTGGCGATCAGCTGGACCTGGTTCTCGCTGCTGGCGACGCTGTTCGCCAGCGGCGGGCCGCTGCCGCTCGACCACAGCGTGCACACCTTCATGTGGAGCCTGCGCAATCCGCTGGCCGACCGGATGATGGCGGCGCTGGCGAGCCTGGGCGACCTGCCGGTACTGGGTACCGCCGCGGCCGTGCCGCTGGTCTACCTGCTCTGGCGGCGGCGCTGGATGGCCGCCGCGCACTGGATCGCGGCCATCGTGTTCGGCCTGGTCCTCACCGCGCTGCTGGAGGCGGCCATCGACATGCCGCGGCCACCGACCGCCCCGGCCGGCTTCGGCTTCCCCTCGGTATCGGTGACGATGGCCACGGTGGTGTTCGGGTTCTTCGCGGTCCTGATCGCCCGTGAGTTGCCGGGACGCAAGCGCGTCTGGCCGTACCTGGTGGCCGGCGTCGCCACCACGCTGATCGGCTTCGCACGGCTGTACCTGGGCGCGCACTGGCTGAGCGACATCGTCGGCGGCACCCTGTTCGGCATCGTCTGGCTGCTGGTGCTGGGACTGGCGTATCGCAGCCACCAGGCGCGCTCGTTCTGGATGCGGCCGCTGGCGTGGATGTTCTATGGCAGCTTCCTCGCCGCCGCGGCCTGGCACGCGCCGCGCGCGGCGGACGGCCTGCTGGCGAAGTTCCAGGCGGTGGCGCCGCTTCGCATCGTCAGCGACGCGGACTGGTGGCGGGACGACTGGCAGACCCTGCCGGCCCAGCGCGACGAACGCGACGTGCGCCGCCGGTGGACGCTCGACCTCCAGGTCGCCGGCCCGCTGGCACCGCTGCAACTCGCGCTTGAGGCCGAAGGCTGGCGCGTGCAGCCCCAGGCGGACTGGACGGCGACCGTCGGCCTGCTCGACGACGACACGCCCGCCCAGGCGCAACCCGTGCTGCCGGCGACGCTCGATGCGCAGGCCGAGTCGCTGCTGATGGTGCGCGACGTGCCCGCTACGCCGGGCCAGGCACCGCGCATGCTGGCCCTGCGCCTGTGGCCCGCCCCGGCCGCGCTCGACGACGGCACGCCGCTATGGCTGGGCGCGACCCAGCGCCTGTACCTGGCACGGCCCTTCGACCTATTCGCGCTGTGGCGTCCCGAGCCGGACGAGGGCGAAACCTTCGCCGCCGTCCGCGAAGCCCTGACCGGATTCGAGCAGGCCGAGGGCGTGCACCCCGACACCGGCCTGCCGGTACTGCGCCTGCACACGGTGGCGGACCGCTCAGGGCAGTAGCGCGAGGACCTGCTGCAGGCGCTCGTGGGGATCCTGGGTCTGCAGCAGCACCTGGCGCTGCGGATTCTCGAGCGGCAGCATTTCCGCCAGCCGCCAGCCGACCCAGGCGGCGTCGTCGAAGCGCGACTCGTCGGCCTTTGCGTGCTCGCCACCGACCTTGTCGATGACCTCGTGCAGCAGGGTCGCCAGCAGGCCATGTTCGGGTTGCAGGGGCTCGACCACATCGTCGGCGCACCAGCTGACGTCGGCGACCTGGAGGCCATTGTCGCGCACGCGGACGCGATGCACGTGGAAGCGGCGCCCGCCCCTCACGTGCAGGACCAGCAGGCCGTCGTCGCCGGTCGCGAAGTCCTCGACCACCGCTTCGGTGCCGTAGGCCGCGGCGGAGGCGACCGCCCCGACCTCCTCGCCGTCGATGATCAGGCAGATGCCGAACCCATGCCCGTTGCGCCCGCATTCGCGGACCAGGTCGAGGTAGCGGGGCTCGAAAACGCGCAGGCTCATCGCCGCGCCGGGCAGCAGCACGGCGTGGAGCGGGAACAGCGGCAGCGATTCGACGGGGAGCGGTGGGGTCGACACGCGCCCAGTGTTACGCATCATCCACGCGGCGTCATCCCGCCCGGCGCGCGGCGCGCACTCAGTCGTCGCGCAGCCGGGCGAGGAAGCGGCGCGGCGCGCCGTCGAAACCGCCGTTCGACATGAAGACCACGTGGTCGCCATCGCGCGTGCGTTCGACCAGGGCCTGGATGAGGGCGTCGACGTCGGCGGCGGCGACCGCGTCCCCGCGCACGTCGGCCACCACCCGCGCCGCGTCCCAGGCCAGCTCGGGGCGGTGCAGGAACACAACCGCATCGGCACCGTCGAGCGAGGGGGCGAGCGCCTGCGCATGCGCGCCCAGGCGCATGGAATTGCTGCGCGGCTCCATCGCCACCACGATGCGCGCGCCGCCGACACGCGCCCGCAGGCCCTCCAGCGTCGTGCGTATCGCGGTGGGGTGGTGCGCGAAGTCGTCGTAGACGGTGATCCCCCGCGCCTCGCCCAGATGCTCCATTCGGCGCTTCACGCTGCGGAAGTTCGACAGGGCCGGCAACAGCCCGGCCACGTCGACGCCCACCGCGGCGCAGGCGGCCAGTGCCGCCAGCGCATTCATCACGTTGTGCCGGCCCAGCAGGGGCCAGTGGACCTCGCCCAGTGCCGCGCCGCGATGGACCACCACGAAGGCACTGCCGTCCGCGGCCAGCAGGCGCGCGGTCCAGTCCAGGCCCTCGCCCTCCAGGCCGAACCGCTCGACCGGGGTCCAGCAGCCCATTTCGAGCACTTCGGCCAGGCGCGGGTCCTCCCCGTTGACCACCAGGCGGCCGCGGCGCGGCACGGTCCGCACCAGGTGGTGGAACTGGCGCTGGATCGCGGCCACGTCCGGGAAGATGTCGGCGTGGTCGAACTCGAGGTTGTTGAGGATCGCGACCAGCGGCCGGTAGTGCACGAACTTGCTGCGCTTGTCGAAGAAGGCCGTGTCGTACTCGTCGGCCTCCACCACGAACAAGGGGCGACCGGACGAGGGTTCGGCCGCCGGCGCGCCCCCCAGCCTGGCGGACACGCCGAAGTCCTCGGCGACGCCGCCGATGAGGAATCCCGGCGCACGTCCCGCCGCCTGCAGCAGGTACGTCAGGATGGTGGTCGTGGTGGTCTTGCCGTGGGTGCCGGCGACGGCGAGGGTGTCGCGGCCGGGCAGGACCCGTTCGCTCAGCCACTGCGCGCCGGAAATGTAACGGCGCCCATCGTCGAGGACCTGCTCGACGGCCGGATTGCCGCGCGAAAGGGCATTGCCGACCACGATCTCGTCGCAGTCGGCGGAGATGTTGCCGGGCAGGTAGCCCTTGCGCAGGGCGATGCCGAGCTGCTCGAGCTGGGTCGACATCGGCGGGTACACCGCCTGATCGCTGCCTTCGACCTCGTGGCCGAGCTCGCGGGCCAGCGCGGCGACGCCGCCCATGAAGGTGCCGGCGATACCGAGGATATGCAGTTTCATGCGTCTACGATCCGTGCGCCCGGCGGCGGACTGCGCGCTGGCGCGGTGTCCGGGACGGCACCGCGCGCACCGCGATGGGACTCAGCCGACCTCGCGGACGGGCTCGATCGCTTCGATGATGCGGGTGAAGACCTGGTCCATCGAACCCACGCCGTCGACCACGGTCAGCTGGCCGTGCTGGCGGAAGAATTCGATCACCGGCGCGGTCTGGTCGTTGTAGACGCCCAGTCGCGTGCGCACCGATTCGGGCGTGTCGTCGGCCCGGCCCTCGGCGGCGGCGCGGCCGGCGATGCGCTCGACCAGCAGCTCGGTCGGGACCTCGAGCTGGACGGCGGCCTCCATCGGCTGGCCGATGCGCTTGAGCAGGGTGTCCAGGGCGTCGGCCTGGGCGAGGTTGCGCGGGTAGCCGTCGAGGATGAAGCCGTTGGCGGTGTCCGGGCGCGAGAAGCGATCCTCGAGCATGCCCAGCAGGATGGCGTCGCTGACCAGCTGCCCGCGGGCCATGACTTCCTTGGCCTCCAGGCCCAGCTTGCTGCCGGCGGCCACTTCGGCGCGCAGCAGGTCGCCGGTGGAAATGTGGGGGACCTGGAGGTGATCCTTGAGGCGGGCCGCCTGCGTCCCCTTGCCGGAACCCGGCGCGCCCAGAAGTACCAATCGCATCAACATCGCTCCACAAGAGACGGAAAAGCGGGCCCGCATGGTGCCGCCGCGGTGGCGCTACACTGGAGCGCACGACCCGCCCGGCCGGGCGAAACGGTGTCCAGCTTACCGCATCCGGGCGGTATTTCCGGGCATTGTCCGGGCAAATCCGCCCAATGGACGAGAACTCCGCCCGGACCGGTCCCGCCCCCCTTTCCAGCGCACGGAGAGCCCCATGGCCCAAGGCACCCTGCTTTACGCCCAGTCCGGCGGTGTCACCGCCGTCATCAACGCCACCGCCTCGGCGGTGATCCAGACCGCCCGCGCCCGGCGGGTCAAGGTGCTCGCCGCCCGCAATGGCATCCTCGGTGCGCTCGCCGAGGACCTGATCGACACCTCGAAGGAGTCGATCGCGGCCATCCGCGCCCTCGCCCATACCCCCGGCGGCGCCTTCGGCTCCTGCCGGGTCAAACTGAAGTCCCTCGAGGCCGACCGCGCCCGCTACGAGCGCCTGCTCGAGGTGCTGCGGGCGCACCAGGTCCGGTACTTCCTCTACAACGGCGGCAACGACTCGGCCGACACTGCGCTGAAGGTCTCGCGCCTCGCGGCGGCGTTCGACTACCCGCTGGCCTGCATCGGCGTACCCAAGACGGTCGACAACGATCTGGCCGTGACCGACTGCTGCCCCGGCTTCGGCTCGGCGGCCAAGTACACGGCGGTCTCGGTGCGCGAAGCGGCGCTGGATGTCGCGGCGATGGCCGAGACCTCGACCAAGGTCTTCGTCTACGAGGCGATGGGCCGCCATGCCGGCTGGCTGGCCGCCGCGGCGGGGCTGGCCGGCGACGGTCGCGACCAGGCGCCTCACCTGATCCTGTTTCCGGAGCGCCCTTATGACGAGGCCGACTTCCTGGCCCGGGTGAAGGCCACCGTCGACCGGGTCGGCTATTGCGTGGTCGTCGCCAGCGAGGGCATCCAGACCGCCGACGGGCGTTTCGTCGCCGATGCCGGCGGCGGCAAGGATTCCTTCGGCCATACCCAGCTTGGCGGCGTGGCCTCGTTCCTGGCCGGGCGGGTGAAGGATGCGCTGGGCCTGAAGGTGCACTGGACCCTGCCCGACTACCTGCAGCGCTCGGCCCGCCACCTCGCCTCCGCGACCGACCTGGAACAGGCCCAGGCCGTCGGTCGCAAGGCGGTGGAGTACGCACTGGCGGGCATGAACGCGGTGATGCCGGTCATCGTGCGCGGCTCGGACGCGCCCTACCGCTGGAAGATCGAGCCGGCGCCGCTGGAGCGGGTCGCCAACCACGAGAAGAAGATGCCGGCCGGCTTCATCCGTCGCGACGGCTACGGGATCAGGGCCGCGGCACGCCGCTACCTCGAACCCCTGGTGCGCGGCGAGGCGCCGCCGCCGTACGGCCGCGACGGACTGCCGAAGTACGTGTCGCTGAAGAACGTCGCGGTCAAGCGCAAGCTGCCGCGCTGGACGGGCTGAAGCCGGAACGGAGACGGCGGCAGTGGCCCGGCAGTAGGCTGGCGATGCGCGAAGGCAAGGTCGCCGATCACCGTCGGGCGTCCGGGTAGCCGGTCGGTGCCGGACGCGCGCCCGCGCCGGGTCCGGCATGGGCAGTCGTGGGGAGGGGCCGCAACGACGTTACGGCTTGTCGAAAGGCGCGCCCTGGCCACTCCCACTCACTGGACGAGTGCCCCTTGGAAAGCAGCAGCGCCAAAAGAGATGGGGCGGGCCACGGGCAGGGGCTGGCGAAAACTGAACGGGTCGGATAACGTCGTCACGCGGCGGGGAGGCCGCATCCCATGTGGCGACACCTGATCGTGGTCGTGGTAGCCCTGTGTCCGGGCCTTGTCCTCGCGCTCGAACCGCCCGCACAGGCGCAGGCCGCGTGCCGGCGGGCACGGCGGTCGATCTCGAGATCACCGATACCCTCGGCTCGGACACCCATGTCCGCGAGGACCTGTTCGGGCTGCGCCTGGCTGCTCCGCTGGTCGTGGGCGGCACCGAGGTGGTGCCCGCCGGGGTCGCGGGCGTGGGCCAGGTCGTCCATGCCGACGCCGCGCGGGGGGGCGGTGCCCCGGGCGAGCTGCTCATCGCCGCGCGCCACCTCGAGCTTGCATGCGGCCCCCTGCCCCTGCGAGGGCTCAAGCTCGGCGTGACCGGTGGCGACAACAGCGGCATGGCCGTCGGCGTGTCCCTGGCGGCGGGGCCTTTCGCGATGTTCATCCGCGGACACGAGATCCAGATCCCCGCCGGCACCCGGGTCACGGCCAGGCTCGCGCGCGACCTGGAGCCCGGGGCGGACCTGGCGTGCGCCGTCGCGACCACGCCGGCACCGGAGCAGGTGACGCCCGACGCAGCGCTTCCCGCGTCCCCTTCCAACCCCACACCACCCACCCTTGAGTAGATCCCACATGCGCAAACTCGCCTGCCGTTCGCTCCTCGTCGTCGCCCTCCTGCCCGTCCACGCCTTCGCCCAGGAGGCAAGCACCGACGCTGTCGCCGAAGCCGAAGTCGCCACGGCCGATTCAGAGTCGCCGCGGATCGAATCCGCCAGCGAAGACAGCGCCTCGAGTGCCAGCGACGCGGTCGCCGAGGCCACCGCCGCTGACGAAACGGATGTCGCAGCCACGGCGGCGGCGCCGGCCAGCGACGCGTCCGCAGTCGACAGCACCGGCCTGGTCGGGGTGCCTGCCGAGGGCATGGGCCAGATCGTCTTCTTCCGCCCCTCGAAGCTGGTCGGCGGCGCCGTCGGTTTCAAGGTGCGCGAAGGCGATATGGAACTGGGCAAGCTCCGCAGCGGCCGCTACTTCATTGCCTCCGTGGCGCCGGGGGTGCACGAATACACCGTGCATTCGGAAGCCAAGGACGTGCTCACCCTCGAGGTCGAAGCCGGCGAAACCTACTACGTCCAGGGCACGATCTCGATGGGCGTGCTGGCGGGCCGCCCCAACCTCTCGCCTGCCGACGCCACCCGGTTCGCAGCGATCGCGGCCAAGCTCAAGCCGGCGAAGTAAGCACGATCAACCGGATCGAAAAAAGGGGCCGCGGAAGCGGCCCCCTTTTCATGGGTCGTGCGCAAGCACGCCCGGGCCTATCGCGCAGCGCAGGCCTCACCCTCGACCGACATCGCCGCGGCGAACATCGGCACCTTGTCCGCGGCCGCCGCGCGGGTCTTGTCGGAGTCCTGCAGGTAGATGCGCGAACGGCCCTGCGCATCCAGGTCGGGCGGCGCCACCGCCGCCGGCTTGCGCCACAGCTTCACCACCGCCTGCTGGCCGGGACAGGCGGCGCTGGGAATGCGGATGACGTCGTTGAAGATCCACCCGGCCGCGGCGTCGGGCCGCGCCTTGGCCGCATCGACGAAGCGCGCGCGCGGCTGGCAATTGGGACTCGTCTTCACCACGGCGAAGCGATACGGCTCGGCGGCATCGCCAGTGAAGACGCCTTCGATCCGCGCGCAGGCCTCGGGAATGGTGCGCAGCGAATGCACCGCGCCCACGGCCTGCGGTGGCGCGACCGGGCGCTCGATCTCCGGGGCCGGCCCTTGGGCGAGGGCCGCGGACGGCGCCAGGGATGCCAGCGCCAGGCACAGCAGGGTTCGGATCGGCATGGGGGGCTCTCCTGCGTGGACCCGGTCAGGCTCGCAGAAGTCGTCTGAACGTCGGGTCACGCCCCCGAGCGGATGCTTTTGCGCCATAGCGTCGCCCACGTGGCAGCGCACGGCGGCCAACCTGTGCGATAGTCGGGCCGTTGCCCCCACCGGCCGCCGAGAGGCGCTCCCGCAACGCCGAAAACTCGAGACCCAACATCCGAAATTCCACGTAAGTCCACTCGTTATCCGGGGAGGGGTTCATGCTGGAGCAGTACGGTTTGACCATGGCGCTGGGCTGCGCCGTCATCGCGATCCTGTATGGGATCATCTCGGCGCGCTGGATCGGCGCCCAACCTGCGGGCAACGAACGCATGCAACAGATCGCTTCGGCGATCCAGGAAGGTGCGCGCGCTTACCTCAACCGCCAGTACATGACGATCGCCGTGGCCGGCGTCGTGCTGTTCCTGGTGATCGGCTTCACGCTCGGCTGGACCACCGCGATCGGCTTCGCGCTCGGAGCGATCCTCTCGGGCGCGGCGGGCTACATCGGCATGAACGTGTCGGTGAAGGCCAACGTCCGCACCGCCGAAGCCGCGCGCAAGGGCATGGGCCCGGCGATGGACGTCGCGTTCCGCGGCGGTGCCATCACCGGCATGCTGGTGGTCGGCCTGGGCCTGCTGGGCGTCGCCGGCTACTGGGCGGTCCTGGGCCACATGGGCGTCTACGGCGAGCCCGCGCTGCACGCGCTGGTCGGCCTGGCCTTCGGCTCCTCGCTGATCTCGATCTTCGCGCGACTGGGCGGCGGCATCTTCACCAAGGGCGCGGACGTGGGCGCCGACCTCGTCGGCAAGGTCGAAGCCGGGATCCCGGAGGACGACCCGCGCAATCCCGCGGTGATCGCCGACAACGTCGGCGACAATGTCGGCGACTGTGCCGGCATGGCGGCCGACCTGTTCGAGACCTACGCGGTCACCGTCATCGCGACGATGCTGCTGGGCCAGCTGATGGCCAGCGAAGTGGGCGCCAACGGCGTGCTCTATCCGCTGGTGCTGGGCGGCGCTTCGATCCTCGCCTCGATCGTGGGCGCTTTCTTCGTCAAGGTGAAGACCGGCGGCTCGATCATGGGCGCGCTGTACAAGGGCGTGATCATTTCCGCGGTACTGGCGGCGATCGCCTTCTACCCGATCACCACCGCGCTGATGGGCGACAACGTGCACGGCGCGATGAACCTGTACTACTGCGCGCTCGTCGGCCTGGCGCTGACCGGGGCGATCGTCTGGATCACCGAGTACTACACCGGCACCCAGTACAAGCCGGTGCAGCATGTCGCCGCCGCCTCGACCACCGGGCATGGCACCAACATCATCGCCGGCCTGGGCGTGTCGATGAAGTCGACCGCGATGCCGGTGATCGCGGTGTGCCTGGCGATCTGGGGCTGCCACGCGCTGGCCGGCCTGTACGGCATCGCCATCGCCGCCACCGCGATGCTGTCGATGGCGGGCATGATCGTCGCGCTCGACGCCTACGGCCCGATCACCGACAACGCCGGCGGCATCGCCGAGATGGCCGAACTGCCGCCGGAGGTGCGCGACATCACCGACCCGCTCGATGCGGTGGGCAACACCACCAAGGCGGTGACCAAGGGCTATGCGATCGGCTCGGCGGCGCTTGCCTCGCTCGTGCTCTTCGCGGACTACACCCACAACCTGCAGGCGAGCAATCCCGGCGAGGTGTTCACCTTCGACCTGTCCGACCACTACGTGATCATCGGCCTGCTGATCGGCGGCTTGATCCCCTACCTGTTCGGTGCGATGGCGATGGAGGCGGTCGGCCGGGCAGCCGGCGCGGTGGTGGAGGAAGTCCGCCGCCAGTTCCGCGACATCCCGGGGATCATGGAAGGCACGGGCAAGCCGCAGTACGACAAGGCGGTGGACATGCTGACCAAGTCGGCGATCAAGGAGATGATCGTGCCCTCGCTGCTCCCCGTCGCGGTGCCCGTGGTCGTCGGCCTGCTGCTCGGTCCGAGGGCGCTGGGCGGCCTGCTCATCGGCACGATCGTGACGGGCATCTTCGTCGCGATCTCGATGACCACCGGCGGCGGCGCCTGGGACAACGCCAAGAAATACATCGAGGACGGCCACCACGGCGGCAAGGGCAGCGAAGCCCACAAGGCCGCGGTGACCGGCGACACCGTGGGCGATCCCTACAAGGACACCGCGGGGCCGGCGATCAACCCGCTCATCAAGATCATCAACATCGTGGCCCTGCTGATGGTCCCGCTGCTGTGACTTGAACCGGCAGGCGGCCCACCCCATCAGGCGCCGCCCCTTCGACCCACGACCCCCGCCCCGGCGGGGGTCGTTCGTTTCGCCATTGCGCCGCGACGGCATCCACGAAGGCTGGACACTGTGTTCACGAGCCATGCGGCATCGTGAAAGTCCTTCGGGAAGCTGAAGTCCTGCATTCCTGCCATCCATTCATGAAGAAGGAGAGGCCGATGCAACCCTGGCTGGCGTCATTCGAAAATTCCGTGGGCAACTACCTGCCCACCATCCTTGGCGCGCTGGCGATCCTGCTGGTCGGCTGGATCGTCGCCCTGCTCGCCGCGGCCGGCACCCGCAAGGGACTGGCCCGGCTGGGCACCAACCAGCGCCTGGCCGCGCACTCCGAGTCGAAGCTGGACTTCGAGAAGATCGCCGGTCGCGTGGTGTTCTGGGCGATCCTGTTGCTGGCCCTGATCGGCATGTTCGGCGTCCTCAACGTCGACGGCGTGTCCGGTCCCCTGTCGACCCTGGCCAACACCGTGATGACCTACCTGCCGCGCGCGCTGCTGGCGATCGTGCTGGCGCTGGTCGGCTGGCTGGTCGCGACGGTCGTGCGCACGATCGTCAACAAGGCGCTGGGCGCCACCCGCCTGGACGAGAAGCTCTCGGCGAGTGCCGAGATGCAGCCCCTGTCCAACACCATGGGCAACGTCGCCTACTGGCTGGTGCTGCTGCTGTTCCTGCCGGCGATCGTGGGCGTGCTCGGCATCCAGGGCCTGATGGTCCCGCTGTCGGCGATGACCACCGAGTTCGTCGGCATGCTGCCCAACATCTTCGCCGCGATCGTCATCGGCGTGGTCGGCTGGATCATCGCCAAGGTGGTCCGCGGCCTGGTGACCAACCTGCTCTCGGCCACCGGCGTGGACCGCTTCAGCCAACAGAACGAATCCACCCGCGACCTCAAGCTCTCGCAGCTGGGTGGCACCCTGGTCTTCATCCTGGTGATCGTGCCGACCCTGATCGCGGCACTCGACGCGCTGCGGATCGAGTCGATATCCGGCCCGCTCACCGACATGCTCGACATGTTCCTGGCCGCTGTCCCGAACATCATCGCCGCCGCCGCGATCCTGATCATCGCCTGGTTCCTGGGACGCTTCGTCGCCGACCTGGTGGCGCGGCTGTTGTCGAACCTGGGCTTCGACCGACTGCCCGAACGACTGGGCCTGGCGCATGCGTTCGCGCCGCCGCCGCGGGAAGGCGAGTTCATCGCCAGCCCCGACGGCACCGTGACGCCCGAAGCGCTCGGCCATGCGCCGCCACGGCTGACCTTGTCGGAGCTGGGCGGCCATACCGCGCTGTTCTTCATCATGCTCTTCGCCACCGTCGAGGCGGCCCACCGGGTCGGATTCACCGGCGTGCGCGAGCTGCTGGAGACTTTCATCGAGTTCGGCGCGAACGTGCTGCTGGGCCTGGTGATCTTCGTCATCGGCTACTGGCTGGCCAACCTCGCCGCGCAGGCCATCGAACGCACCAGTCCCGGCAACGCGGTCGGCATGGCGCGGATCGCCCGGGTTGCGATCCTCGGACTCGTGCTGGCGATGGGCCTGCGTGCGATGGGGATCGCCGACGAGATCGTGAACCTGGCCTTCGGCCTGGTCCTGGGCGCGGTGGCGGTCGCGGTGGCGCTGGCCTTCGGCCTCGGTGGCCGGGACGCGGCCGGGCGCCTGGCCGACCACTGGGCGGAGCGACACCTGCGCAAGTGACCCCGTGACCGACGCCCACGCCCGCCCGGCCTCGCCCACGCGAGGCCGGGCGGACCTGTTCACGGGCAGGACAGGCGCCTTGCTGCGCCGCAACAGCAACCTGCGTAAAATGCCGGGCTCCCCTCACCCTCCGCGCCGGCCCCGTCGTCGCGGAAACCAGCAGTCGGAGCTACAGCATGGGCCTGGACCTCGTCTCCACCGGCAAGAACCCGCCGGACGAGATCAACGTCATCATCGAAATCCCCAAGGACGCCGAGCCGGTCAAGTACGAGGTCGACAAGGCCTCGGGCGCGATCTTCGTCGACCGGATCCTGTCCACGCCGATGCGCTATCCGTGCAATTACGGCTATGTCCCGCACACGCTGTGCGGCGACGGCGACCCGGCCGACGTGCTGGTGATCCTGCCGCTGCCGCTGGTCCCCGGCTCGGTGATCCGATGCAAGCCCGTCGGCGTGCTGAAGATGAGCGACGAGGCCGGCAGCGACGAGAAGCTCCTCGCCATCCCGGAGCCGAAGATCTTCGGCGGTTACGCGCACATCGAGGACATCGACCAGGTGTCCAAGCACTGGCTCGAGCGCATCGGCCACTTCTTCGAGCACTACAAGGACCTGGAGAAGGGCAAGTGGGTGAAGCTGGAAGGCTGGGGCAACGCGGTCGAAGCCAAGGCCATCCTCGAAGACGCGATCAAGCGCTACAACGACACGGCCGAGGAAGAGAAGCCGAAGTTCTGAAGTCGCATGCGCGCCACGGGCGCGCGACGCGCGAAAAAGCCGCCCCAAGGGCGGCTTTTTTCATTCGGGTCGTCGCGGCAAGCGCCCGCGCCGCACGCCCTGCAAACGCTCAGGCGTTGTCGCCCATCATCCGCTGCATGTCCGCATCGGCGGTCGGCGCGGCCCGATCGGCTTCGACGGCCACCTGGGCGATCATCGCGCGCATGGCGGCGAACCAGTTGAGCTGGTTGCGAAGCCCCAGGGTCTGCCCCGGTCCCCCTACCTCGGCCAGGAAGGCATGCAATGCCGCGCGATAGGCCGGCAGGCCCTCGGTCGCGTCGCCATGGCGCGCCCAGAGCGCACGCCAGGTCCGCACGAAACGCAGGCTGACTTGCTGCACGCGGGCCAGTTGCGGGCCGGGCAAGGTATCGGTGAACAGGAGGGTGAACAGCATGTTGAGCTCCCACGGGCTCATCACGCGCGGCACGTTGGATTGCTCGCAGGCGAGCGCCGGCACGTGCCCGGGCCGCGGCGGGCATGCCTGCGCCGTCCAGTCGGGGGGCACGGGATGGCCCGGCGAACGGCCGCGCGCGAGCAGGTCCCAGAAGCCGTCGCCTCCCACGGTGTCGACGACCAGGTGGATGCGTGAGGCACTGTCGTCGTTCAGCACGCGGTGCTGGCGCCAGGTGTCGAACACCCAGCACTCGCCGGCAGCCATGTTGACCGCCGACTCGCCGCACTCGAAGCGCACCGTCGGCTGGGTCACCACGGGCACGTGCACGCGCAGGCGCTCGGCCCAGTAATAGCCCTGGTCGGCGTGGCGCGTGACCTCGGCGTTGCCGGCCAGGCGCATGAGGCGGGTGCGGCCGACCACCACGGCCAGCGCATCCAGGACCTGGCACAGGTAGGGGCAGGCCCGCAGCGCCGGGGTGGGTTGCATGCGCCCGGCGAAGGCCTCGTTCGCGGGATCCCCATCCACCGCGACCAGCGGCAGCATCGAATTACCCTCGAAACCCTGCGGGTGCGGACGCCACGGCGCCTCCCCGAGGTCGGCGATCTCACGGGCCAGCGTCGCGGCATCGAAGGCCAGCGGCAACTGGATGAAGGGCACCTGCAGCTTCATTCCGGCATCCCGGTGGAGGAATGCCTATCGTACACAGCCCGGCGACGGCGCTCGACAGCGAAACGCCAGGGCAAAAAAAACCGCGGCCCCTTTCGGGGCCACGGTCTTGCAGCTCGATCCGTTGGGATCAGAAGCGCTGCTGGTACTTCAGGTACAGCATGCGGCCGATGTCGAAACCGCCGTAGTACGAGTAGCCCGAGTTCGGCTGGTCGTAGTTCGGGGCAGCGTAGTGGTCGAACACGTTGTTCGCGCCAACGGCGACGGTCGCATTCCACGGGGCGCTCCAGCTGACCTGCAGGTCGTGGAACGTGTTGGAGCCCAGCTCGTTCAGCGGGGTGATGTTGCCCTGCGTTTCCGGCGCCGAGTAGTTCGGCAGGCTGCAACGGTCGTCGAAGTAGCACGACTCCTTGACGCCCGAGTAGTAGCGCATGCCCCAGGTGGCCGACCAGTCGCCCATCTGCCAGTTGATGCTGGCGTTCGAGCGGACGCGGAAGTTGCCACCGAAGCCGTTCTGCTGTGACGGAGCGCCTTCCAGGTTGTCGACCTTCAGCTCGTTCTTGCTGACGTAGGTGGTCATCCACGCCAGGCCGAAGCGGCCGTAGCTGGTGTCCATCTTGTAGTTCAGGTCGAAGTCGTAGCCTTCGGTCTCCTGGAAGCCGGCGTTGCGGCCGCCGAACGACAGCGAGGTGATCTCGCCGGTGATCGGATCACGCGTGAAGGTGTTCGGACCCTGGCAGCGCGAGGTGATGCCGCGGACGTAGCAGTCGTCCAGCATCGTGGTCGGATCGTCAGCGACGATCGTGTTGTCGATGCGGATGTTCCACCAGTCGAGCGACATGTTCAGGCCTTCGGCGAAGCCGGGGCTCCAGACGACGCCGAGGGTCTTGGACTCCGAGGTTTCCGGGCTCAGGTTCGGGTTCGAACCGGAGAGGAACGGGGTCGGGGTCTGCGTGCCCGGGCCATCGGCCAGGCCGTCCGGATCGCTGGCGGGCTGGCGGTAGCCGGCCGGCACGTCGGCCAGACAGGCGGCGCTGCCACCGACGGAACCGAACGAGGTGTCGCACGGATCGGTGTAGTACTCGAAGCTCTGCGAAATGCCACCGTACAGGTCAGCCACGGTCGGGGCGCGGAAGCCCTCCGACCAGGTGCCGCGGACCAGCACCGAGTCGATCGGCTTCCAGGTGAAACCGAACTTGCTGTTGATGGTGTCGCCGAAGGTGTCGTAGTCCGAGTAGCGGCTGGCAAGGCTGAGGTTCAGCTCCTGCGCGAACGGCATGTCGGCGAGCACCGGCACGAGCAGCTCGGCGAAGACTTCGTCCAGCTTGTAGCCACCACCGGTCGGGCCAGCGGCCAGGTCGGTGGAGGTACCGGTCTGGGCCAGCGCGTCCGGGGAGAAGTAACCGCTTTCCTCACGGTGCTCGACGCCGACCGCCAGGCCTACATCACCGGCCGGCAGGCTGAACAGCGAGCCGCTCAGGTTGGCGAAATAGGACTTCGTGGTGGTTTCCGACAGCGCCTGGCCCGGCAGGTACAGGAAGTCCTGCACGGCCTGGTCGGCGAGGCCACCCTGGCCGGTCACGCCGTCCGGAACCAGCGGGTTCCAGGGGGTGCAGGCGCCCGGGCCGAAGCCCAGCGGGATCGGGTTGGCAGCGGTACCGCACTGCGCGACGCCCTGGCCGTTGATGAACGACGGGCCCACGGCGGCGCCGACAGCCGAGAGGCTGAAGTTGCCGGTGCTGATCTGGGTGCCCTTGTTCTGGTTGTACAGGTAGCCTGCATCCCAGTCCCAGAACTTGTCGCCGATCTCGAACGCGCCGATCAGCGAGCCGGTGAAGCGGTAGGTGGTCAGGCTGTTGCGCACTTCGCGCGGCACTTCCCAGCCACGACGCCAGTAGGTGACTTCCTGGCCCGGCAGCGGGTTGTAGACGCTGTCGGCGGACATGGTGATGCCGTCGAACGCGTTGGAACGCAGCGGGTAACCGGCGTTCTGCGCGAACGAGTCACGGTCGGTGAACAGCACGTCGCTCTCGAAGCGGACGTTCTCGCTGATGTCGAAGCTCGCGTTGGCGAACACCGACTTGCGCTCGATGCCCGAGTACACGGTCGAGGCCAGCGACGGGTTGGTGCTGTCGAGGGCCGGGTCGTACGGACGGTAGTTGGAGAAGTCGCTGGCGTCGCGGTCCTGGCCGTCGCGGATCAGGGTCCAGGCGTTGCCGGCGGCGTCGTACAGGGTGCCGTACTGGCTGATCGAGGACAGGCCGCCCGGACGCGGGTCGGACTTCTCGCCGGTCGGGAAGCGGTTGCGGCTGAACCAGCGGTCGCGCGCCCACACCGGATCTTCCTTGGTGTACTCGACGCCGAGGGTCACCGAGCCGCGGTCGCCGGTCTGGCCGACCACGAAGCTGTACTGCTGGCGCTCGCCGTCACCCTGGTCGTACTGGCTGATGTAGGCGTTGGCTTCAGCACCTTCGAAGTTCTTGCGGGTGATGATGTTGATCACGCCGGCGATGGCATCGGAGCCATAGATCGTCGACGCGCCGTCCTTCAGGACCTCGATGCGCTCGACCATCGCGGTCGGGATCGAAGCAACGTCCTGCAGGCCGTCATTGGTGATGCCCAGGCGCTTGCCGTTGACCAGGATCAGGGTGCGGTTGGCACCGAGGTTGCGCAGGTCGATGTACTGGCCGCCGACGGCTTCACCCGAGGACAGCGGCGAGGTGCGGCTGATGGCCGGCGAGCCCACCGCCGAGATGTTCTGAAGGATGTCGGCGACAGAGTTGAAACCCTGCTGTTCGATGTCCTGGCGGCTGATCGACAGCACCGGCGCGGCGGTCTCGAGGTCCACCTGGCGGATGCGCGAGCCGGTGACTTCGATGCGGTCGAGCGTGGTGGCCTCGGCGCCGGTGTCGGCGTCCTGGGCTGCCGCGACGACCGGAGTCAGTGCGAGGGCGATGCTGGCCGGCAGCAAGCCGACGCGCATGGCGTTACGCAGTTGGTTCATCTATCTCTCTCCAAATTATCGTTATGGGCGTGTTAAACGCCTCGCCACGTTACGTCCCGGTCCGCCAGGCTGCTTTGCGCGCCACGTCGGGAAACTTTGCCGAATCGGGCCTAGATGCTTCGGTGCGGTAGCGGCTGGCCGACATGCCGTAGCGCGCACGGAACGCGCGGGCAAAGCTGCAGCAGTTGTCGAAACCGCTCGCGGCGGCCACTTCGCCGACCATCATCGAGGTGTTGACCAGCAGGTCGGCCGCCTGCTCCAGGCGCATGCGCGCGGCGGCGGCCTGCGGGCTCTCGTCGTAGAGGCCATGGAAGGTCTTGGAGAAGTACCAGCTGGAGAAGCTGGTCAGTTCGGCCAGCTCGCTGATCCGCACCACGCGGTCGCAATTGCCTTCCAGATAAAGGTGCGCGCGCTGCAGTCGGCTGAAGACCTGGCGCTTGCGCGTGCCCGAGCGTCCGGGGCAGCGCGACACGCGTGCGGCGATGTGCCGCTGGAAGGCCGTCAGCTGCATGAGCATGGGGCGCAGCGCGGCCATGTCGATCGCGCCATGGCTGGCGGCGCGCGAGACCACCGCGCGCCACAGGGACAGGGCCGTCCGGGCCTCGCGCGGGCTGATGTGTCCGCGGCCGGCATACAGGCCGCAGTCGGTGAATCGCGTGATCGCCTGCAGGGCATCGCTCGACAGGCTCAGTCCGATGCACAGGCCGTGCGCGTCGGTCTGGACGGTGGGCCGGGAATCCTTTTCCAGCGCGATCCACTGCCCGCGACGGAGCCTGAAACGGCCTTCCTTCGCTTCGACCCAGGCGCTGCCGCGCAGCTGGATCCAGACCGAGAACTGGTTACCGGACAGCTGCGCGCTGCCCAGTCGCGAAACCCCGATGCAGCTGCTGCTCGAGGTGCCCTCGGGCGCCTCCGATTGCACTGAATGGCCACGATCGGCCCAAAGCACCTGTTCCATCCGTCCACCCTGTATTTGCTGAGAGTGGCGGCAGGGTTGCCCCAGTCCGGCGTGAAGTCCTGACGAAAGGCGGAGACTTCTGCGAAGTCCTTGCGACGGCGGTTACGAAGAAATCACGAAAGAATATTTCTTCTTTGAATCAATCACTTGATCCAGCCCGGCACCTCGATGCGGATGTCTTCACCGGGTACTTCAGGCACCTCCATCAGGCCGATGTCGGTACCGTCCTCCACCGTCTGGGCGGAGATCACCAGGTCCTGGCGCGAGGAGGTGCTGAATCCGGTGGTGGCGCTCAGGTGGTCCGGATCGAGACATCGGACGGGGCCGGGCGCGACGCCGGGCGCCTGGCCGATCGTGCGCAGGCCACTGAGGCACGCAGGCTGCGGTTCGATGTAGTCGATGCTGCCGTCCTCGGCGACCGCCCAGGCCTGGAAGCGCCAACGCGTCGGGCGCTGGGCGTCGATCCGCCGCACCCGGGCGAGGTCCAGGTCCAGGTCGGTTTCCCAGAGGCCGTCTTCGGCCAGGCGGGTGAACAGGATCCGCTCGTTCGCACGGTCCACCCGTGCCAGGGTGACGCCTTCGAGCTTCGCCAGCACCTTCCACGGCGACACCTGCCGGTCCAGCAGGAGCAGGCAAAGCGTGCCGGATGCGTCGCGGACGGTCATCAGCATTCGCCCCGGATCCGGGAGGTACATCGCCTGCATGACCCGGAACCCCGGTCCCGGCACCGGCAGGAAACTGACCTGGCCGCGGGTGGGGATGACTTCGTAGACACCCTCGCGCCCGTTGTCGTCATGCCCGACGACGAGCATCCGTCGGCTGTCAAAGGCCCATTCCGGACGACTGTGGGTCGCCGGATGGATTCCTTCGACCTGGCGCAGGCTGTTCGGCTGCTCGAGGTCGGCCCACCAGAGGTGGAAGTGCCCCGAGCGGTCGGAACTGAAAACCAGCTGCCGGCCGTCCGGCGCCAGCGAGGGCAGCGTGTCGCGGCCGGACGATGCAAACAGGTGTTCGCGCCGCATCGGATCCGACTGGTCGCTCCGCGTGGCCATGAACAGGCCGAACTGGGGCCGCCGGCGAACGAACGCCAAGACGCCCGCGCGCCGGGCGACACTCGGACTCTGGGCATCGTCCAGCCCAAGGTCGCGGATATCGCCGCTGGCGATGTCCAGGCGATACAGGCGCGTCTCGCTGTCGATGCGGCGTCCGAACACCATGCCGCTCCCGTCGGGCAGCCAGTCCCAGCCGCGGAACTCGCCACCGACGCGCGTCAGTTGTTCGGCCTCGCCGCCCCCGGCCGGTACGCGCCAGAGGTCGCCGACCTGCGGATTGCGTATGAAGCCGATCCACTTGCCGTCGGGAGAGTAGCGGGGGGCGTAGTCGAGCGACACGCCGTCACCCACGCCGGGCACCGACGACCATTCGCCGCTGGCCAGGCGCAGCACGCGCAGGCTGCTGCTGCCGGTCGCCATGCGCATGCTGCCGAAGATCATGCCCTGGCTGTCCGGGGTCCAGTCGAAGCTGACCAGGTCGTCGACGTTGCAGTTGGCCACGTTGCGCTCGGTGCCGCCGCCACTGGCCGCGGTGACGAGCACGCGGCATTCCTGCCCGGGCCCGTAGCGGACGTAGGCGATCTCGCGACCGTCGGGCGACCACGAGGGCGCGCGATCGGACACGCCGTCGGGCGGAAAGCTGATCTGCCGGGGCTGCGACCCGTTGGTGGTCTGCACCTGGATGACCGTCCCGCGCCGCTCCGGCAGGGTGGATGCATACGCGGCCATCGACGCGTCGGGCGACAAGGTCGGCGACAGCTCGAAGCCCGGCGCGGAACTCAGCAGGCGATACGGGCGCGGGGGCGTCGTGATGAAATCGCCGTGGGCATGGCTCTCCGTTGCAACCAGGGCGTCCTCCTCAAGGCTGACGCGCCCGAGGAGCAGCAATGCCAGGGCGAGGGCGGCCACGATCGCCACCGCGACGACCACCACGCGCTCGCGCAACCACCAGCGCGAAGGCTGCCGGGAGGCCGACGTACGCAACGCCTCCGGGATCACGGGATCTTGCGGCGGCAGCGCGGCATCACGCGGGAGCGGAGTCGCCGCCTCGCCTGGCCCGGCCGCCAACCATTCGGTCTCGGCCAGGAGCCGGTACCCGGTCTTGGCGATCGTCTCGATGTAGGCGGGACTGTCGCGACGCTCACCGAACGCCTTGCGCAACTGGGTCACCGCCTGGGTCACCACGTCGTCGCCGGGCAGGGTGTCGGGCCATACCTGGGCCAGCAACTGGTCGCGACTGACCACCTTGCCCGGACTGTCGGCCAGCACCCGCAGCACGCCCATGGCCTTGGGCGTGATACGTCGCGGGCGACGCGCGCCCGGTGCCACCACCTCGCGCAACGGCAGGTCGACGATGCATTCGCCGACGCGCAGGCGTTCGTGGGGAGGCAATGAAGGAGTGCTCAGGTTCGACATCAGGCCGACAAACATGTGGTAACCCGCCACGATCGGCATGTGCCGAAAGGACGGACTCGCCCAGCCACCCGATTCGGCAAACTGCGTCGCCGCGCGTGGCCAAGCGGATCACGGCCGGCGATTCTAACGTGGATGTGCAGTCCTGCCCCGCAGGAAACCGCAACAGGCCCTCTCTCGCCGAAGTCCCATTACGCAAGGATTCATCATTCGCGCCCACGGGCGCTTTTTTTTGTTCCGCCTCCGGAAATCCGGCGCAACAGAGCGTGGCAAGGGCGGATGTCCGCGCCAGGCCCCAATGCGTCATGCGAGGCCAGGCAATCGTCCGTCGCGGCCAGCCACCTTGCGCGCGGCGCAGGCGCTCACCCACGCAGGAAGCGCCCGGCGCGCCCGCCGGGAAGACGGTCACGTCGCCCGGGGGCACTCGCCGGGCGGGTGATGCGAACCCTCAGGCCTTGCGATAGACCTCGGCGCCGGCCTGGCGGAACTCGGCCGCCTTCTCGGCCATGCCTTCCGACAGTGCCGCCTCCGCGTCCAGCCCATGCTCGGCGGCGTAGTCGCGCACGTCCTGGGTGATCTTCATCGAGCAGAAATGGGGCCCGCACATCGAGCAGAAATGCGCGGACTTGTGCGCGTCCTTGGGCAGGGTCTCGTCGTGGTACTCACGCGCCCGCTCCGGGTCCAGGCCGAGGTTGAACTGGTCTTCCCAGCGGAACTCGAAGCGCGCCTTGCTCATGGCGTTGTCGCGCGCCTGCGCGCCCGGGTGGCCCTTGGCGAGGTCGGCCGCATGGGCGGCGATGCGATAGGCCATGAGGCCTTCGCGCACGTCGTGCTTGTTGGGCAGGCCCAGGTGCTCCTTGGGCGTCACGTAGCAGAGCATCGCGGTGCCGTACCAGCCGATCATCGCCGCGCCGATCGCGCTGGTGATGTGGTCGTAGCCGGGCGCGATGTCGGTGGTCAGCGGGCCGAGCGTGTAGAAGGGCGCCTCGCCGCACTCGCGCAGCTGCTTGTCCATGTTCTCCTTGATCAGTTGCATGGGCACGTGGCCGGGCCCTTCGATCATGGTCTGGACGTCGTGCTTCCACGCGATCTTCGTCAGTTCGCCCAGCGTCTCCAGCTCGCCGAACTGGGCGGCGTCGTTGGCGTCGGCGATCGAACCCGGACGCAGGCCGTCGCCGAGCGAGAACGAGACGTCGTACGCCTTCATGATCTCGCAGATGTCCTCGAAGTGTTCGTACAGGAAGCTCTCGCGGTGGTGCGCCAGGCACCACTTGGCCATGATCGAGCCGCCGCGCGAGACAATGCCGGTCACGCGCTTGGCGGTCAGCGGCACGTAACGCAGCAGCACCCCGGCGTGGATGGTGAAGTAGTCCACGCCCTGCTCGGCCTGCTCGATCAGGGTGTCGCGGAAGATCTCCCAGGTCAGCGCTTCCGCCTGGCCGTCGACCTTCTCCAGCGCCTGGTAGATCGGCACGGTGCCGATCGGCACCGGCGAGTTGCGGATGATCCACTCGCGGGTCTCGTGGATGTGCTTGCCGGTGGACAGGTCCATGACGTTGTCCGCGCCCCAGCGGATCGACCACACCAGCTTCTCGACCTCTTCGGCGATGCCGGACGACACCGCGCTGTTGCCGATGTTGGCGTTGACCTTGGTCAGGAAGTTGCGGCCGATGACCATCGGTTCGCTTTCGGGGTGGTTGATGTTGCACGGGATGATCGCGCGCCCGCGCGCGACTTCGTCGCGGACGAACTCCGGCGTGATCAGGGCCTGGATGTTCGCGCCGAAGGACTCGCCGCGGTGCTGGTTGAGCAGGTGCGCCTCGCGGATGGCCTCGATGCGCTGGTTCTCGCGGATCGCGATGAACTCCATCTCGGGGGTGACGATGCCGCGGCGCGCGTAATGCATCTGGGTGACATTGGCGCCGGCCACCGCGCGACGCGGCAACGGCCGCTTGCCGAAGCGCACCGCGTCCAGGCGCGGATCGGCCTCGCGCTTGCGCCCGTATTCGGACGACAGGCCGGGCAACACTTCGGTATCGCCACGTTCGGCGATCCACTCCGCGCGCAGCGGTGCCAGGCCAGTGGCCAGGTCGATCCGCGCGTTGGCGTCGGTGTAGGGGCCGGAGGTGTCGTAGACCGCGAGCGGGGCGTTGTCCTCGCCCCCGAACATGGTCGGCGTGCGCTCCAGCACGATCTCGCGCATGGGGACCTTCAGGTCCGGGCGCGAGCCCTGGACGTGGATCTTGTGCGAGCCCGGGATCGGGCGCACGACGTCGGCGGACAGTTCGTCGGCCTGTTGGAGCAACGGGGAGGGAACCGCATTCATCATGTTCGTCCTATGGCGCGCCCTCGCGGGCAGGGACGAAGCGGGCGGCGTCGGACGCGGCAAGGGCCGGGCCGGCGAAGCTTCCCTACGGCGGTGTCAACCGCATCAGGTTCGAAGGGTCTGTCTCAACCCGGGCCTTCCAGCCCGGGTACCCCCGCTTCCGACCGCTATTTGAACACGCCCGGGCCGCCGCGGGCCAATCCCGGCGACAGGCGGGCGGCGGGCCTCATTCCGGCGTGAACAGCAGGTCCTGGTAGTCGAAGCTGAAATCCGCCAGCGGCGACACCGCCTGCATGGTGATCCGCTCGACCTCGCCCTGGGCATCCAGCGCGAAGGTGGCATAGGCCGGTTCGATCGACGCGTCGTCCCAGTCCACCCGGAAGGTGTCGTAGCGCGCATGCGTCAGCGTGCCCTGCATGCCCGGCGTCTGCTTGAAGTCCATCCGCAGGCGCCCGCCCGCCAGCTCCACGGCGATGGGGCCGTACCACGGGTCGGCATAGCGGCCGGCGTAGACCGACAGCGGGGCGGCCGGCTTGCCGGTGCCGCCGCTGGCCTGGTCGCGGGCGGCGATCGCGTCCAGGGCGCCAAGCGCGGCGTCGACGCGCGCCTGCTTGAAGGCGGCGAAGTCGCCCGCCCAGTCGCGCTCGGGCAGGCCCATGTAATGGTCGAGCAGTTCGTACATCAGGCCTTTCAGGACCACGCCGTCCTCGGAATTGATGTGCAGGGCGAAGCCGACGTCGAGGCTGGGCACCAGCACGACCACCGACTGCATGCCGAACACCGCGCCACCGTGCTCGATGATCTTCACCCCGCGGTAGTCCTGTACGCCCCAGCCCAGGGCGTAGCTGGAGAACTGCGGCGTCGTTTCCGCGATGGGCGCCGGGGCCTGCTGGATCGGGACGTGCACCTGCGGCGTCCACATCTCGCGCGCGGCCGCTTCGCTGAACAGCCGGGGGCCGGCCTCGCCGCTGCCAGGCAAGGCCCCGTGGCCGAGCTGGATCGCCAGCCAGCGCCCCATGTCCCGCGCGTTCGAGGCCAGCAGGCCGGCCGGGGCGATCACCTGCGGCAGGCCCGCGGTCTCGTCCAGCACCTCCTGCTGGCCGATGCCGCGGATGCGGCCGTCGATGCGGGCGTGCGGCTGGGCCCGGTCCGGGTTGGCCAGCAGGTCGTCGACATCCGTGGTGGAGGCGGCCATGCCCGCCGGCAGCAGCAGGCGTTCGCGGACGAAGGCTTCCCACGACTGGCCGCTCACCGACTCGATCAACTGGCCGGCGACCACGTAGAGCACGTTGTCGTAGGCGTAGCCGTCGCGGAAGCTGCTGGCGGGCTTGATGTGGCGCAGGGCATCGACGATGTCGCGCCGGCTCCGCGACGTGCGCGGCACGAACATCAGGTCGCCGGCGCCCAGTCCCAGGCCGCTGCGATGCACGAGCAGGTCGCGCACGGTGATCTCGCGCGTCACCCAGGGGTCGTACATCTGGAAGCCGGGCAGGTGGTCGATGACCTTGTCGTCCCAGCCGATGCGCCCGTCGTCCACCAGCAGTGCCAGGGCCGCCGCGGTGAAGGCCTTGGTGGTGGAACCGATCACGAACAGGGTCCCGGCGTCCACGGCCTCTTCCGAGCCCAGGCGGCGCACGCCGTAGCCGCGGGCGACGACGTTTTCGTCGCCCTCGACGATGGAGACGGCCATGCCCGGCACGCCATGTGCCTTCATCACTGCCTCCACGCGCGCGTCCAGGTCGTCCGGCGGCGCGGCGCCCGCGGTAGCGGCCAGCAGTGCCCCCATGCCAATGGCGAACAATCGGAAGGAACGGGTGCGAAGCATCGGGATCTCCTTGCGGGACATCGGTGTGGAGTCAGGGCGCCGGCGTCCGCGCCGGCGCGCGGTGGCGCCAGAGCCAGGCGCCGCCCAGCGTCAGCAGCGGCAGTACGTAGACCAGCAGGAACAACCAGGACAGCGCGCGGTAGCCCTGGGCGATCAGCGCGACCAGGCCGAAGCGGTCGGCGATGAAGATCGAGCCGACCAGCAGCACCGTGGCGATCAGCAGGCGCGCCTGCACCGGCAGGCCCGCCTGGCGTCGGGCCCGCCAGGCCGCCGACACGCGCTCGTTGATGGCATGCACGGCGCCGACCCCGCTCTCGAGCAGGGCCAGGAAGATCATGGCCTGGAACAGCAGGTGGAACCACGGCCGCCCGAGCTGGCGCAGCATGTAGTCCGACGGCAGCGTCTCGTTGGCGATGGCCGGGTACCACGCGACCATGCAGACGAAGAACAGCAGGGCCGGTAGCATGGCCAGCGGGCCGGCCAGCACGCCCGCGACCAGGGCGTCGCGCCGAGAGAGGAAGTGGCGCGCGACCGGCAGCACGATCACCGCGCCGACGATGTTGTAGCCCGCGTAGGTCAGGCCGCCCAGGGCCCAGCCCGTGGTCGCGACCGCCGGCTCGAAGCCGGCCAGGATGCGGTCGCCGAAGGTGCTCAGCGAGAACAGCAGGAACAGCGCGTACACGCTGTACAGGAACAGGGACGCCCACTTGAACAGGCGCTCCACCGCACGATTGCCGAACGCGGCCACGATGCCGGTGCCGGCCATCAGGCACAGCGTCCCCACGATCAGCGGTGCACCGCTCATGGCCTGCACGATCGCGCCGGCCGCGGCGCCGAAGACCGCCAGGATCAGCACCAGGAACAGGACGTAGGCCGCCTCGAACAGGCCCCAGAACGAGCCCAGCAGGGTGCGGAAGAAACGCTGGTACTCGAACGAGCGGGTGGCCTGGGCGAACATGAAGGTCGCCGCGCAGACCAGGCTCCAGATCAGCATCGCCAGCAGCATCCCCTGGACGCCGCCACGGGGGCCGCTGGGCATGAAGAATTCGGCCAGTTCGCGCCCCGTCGCATAGCCGCCGCCGATGACGACCGACTTGAACGCCAGGCCCGGCAGCAGGTAACGCTGGAACCAGGTGGGGGGACCGCTCACCGCCCTGCCTCGACCTGCCGGCGCGTGCTCGATGCCGCCTGCGCGCCCTGCCCTGCCCGGATGCGCGGCCGGAGGGTCATGCCGGCGCCAGGCACTCGGCGACGAGCCGCTCGAAGGCCTCGCCCCGGCGCATGGGATCGGCGACCGGGCAGTCCAGCCGCCGGGCCTCGTCCTCCAGCAGTCGCGCGGCGACGTCCGCGTCGAGGTGCGCGGTGTTCAGGCTGACGCCCGCGCAGCGGATCGCGGGGTTGGTGCGCTGGCCCAGGCGGATCGCCATGCAGATCGTCTCCTCGATGGTCGGCACGGCATAGCCGGGATAGCCCAGCATGGCCTTGCGCCCTGCCTGGTGGCAAACCACCAGCACATCGGGCTGGCTGCCGTGCAACAAGGCCAGCGAGACGCCGGCGTAGGCGGGATGGAACAGCGAGCCCTGCCCTTCGACGATGTCCCAATGGCCGGGCGCGGCCGCGGGCGACAGCAGCTCCGCCGCACCCGCGGCGAAGTCCGACACCACCGCATCCATCGGGATGCCGCCGCCGGCGATCAGGATGCCGGTCTGCCCGGTGGCGCGGAAATCCGCGTCGATGCCGCGGTCGCGGAACGCGCCCGCCAGGGCGAGGGCGGTGTACTTCTTGCCGAGTGCACAATCGGTGCCCACCGTCAGCAGGCGCTTGCCGCTGCGCCGCCGGCCACTGGCCACCGGGATTGCCTCCGGTGGCTGGCGGACGTCGAGCAGTTGGCGCCCCAGTCGATCGGCCGTGTCGCGCAGCCCGGGGATGTCACGCAGGCGCGCATGCATGCCGCTGACGATGTCGAGCCCCGCCTCCAGCCCCTCCACCAGGGCCGCCACCCAGTGCGACGGGATGAACCCGCCGGCATTGGCGACGCCGATGACCATCGCGCGCGCCCCCTGGGCATGCGCCTGCGCCGGCGTCATCGCCGGCAGGCCCGTGCTCACCGAGCCGCCCGCCAGCACGTGCTCGCCGATGCAGCGATCCGGTGCCCAGTCGCGCAGGCCGAAGGCGGTCTTGGCGTAGCCCGGCTCCGTCGTGTCGCCGAGGAAAAGCAGATAGGGGCCGGGTAGCGCGGTGATGGGGGATGGATGCATGGGAAAGGTCCGATTCGGGCGTCGACGACGGGTACGACCCCCGGGGACCGGCGCTGCACGGTCCCGGGAATCGCGAGGGCGCGCCGCGACTAGAACCTGTAGTCGACTTCGATGCCCACGGTGCGAGGTTGCAACGGGACCGCGTTGTACTGTGGGACCTCGCCGGTCAAAGCGTTCTGCACTTGGCCAGGATTGAGGTACACCAGCTCGTCGGTGAGGTTGCGCACGTACACGCGAGCTGTCCAGCGCTGGTTGGTGACACTGGCATTGAGGTCCACTTGCGAGTAGGGCTTGTTGCTGGGATTGCCTACGATGCCGCCGGCCTGGGCGTCGGTCCAGCGCCAGCCGCCACCGACGTGGGCGACCCATTCCGCATTGATATCGCGGCTGTAGTCCGCCGTGAAGGCGCCGGACCACTGGGCCACGCCCGGCAGCGGATCACCTGCCTCGACGTCGATCTGTGGCACCGATTGGGTGAACTCGGCGTCGGTGTAGGCGCCCGTGACTCCGAGGCGCAGATCCGCGGTGGGCGTGAACACGATGCTCCACTCCGCGCCCTGGCTCGTCGCTTCGGCCGCATTCCCGTAATAGTTGGCACTACCGTCGGGCGTCGACAAGCCGACCTGGATATTGTCCCAGTTCATCCGGAACAACCCGGCATCCACGTAGACACGGCGATCGAAAAGGTCGGCCTTGATGCCCAGTTCGTAGTTCTTGATCGTATCGGCACCGACGCTCGGCGGCACTCCCGGCAGGACGACATTGGGGCCACCCGGCCGGTAACCGGTTGCGATGCGGCCATACGCCATTGCCGAATCGGAAAGACGATACCGGGAACTCAATGACCACGTGGTCACGTCCTCGGACGAGGAGCCCGGGAAGTCACCCGAGGCACCGAGCAGGTCGGCCAGCAGGCCGGACGCGACTTGCGAAAAGTCCTGCTCGTTGCGGGCGAAGCGCACGCCAGCGCTGGCGTCGAAACGCTGGGTGAACTTCCAGGTCGCGTTGGCAAAGATGGCGTTCTCCTCGTAGGTGGAGGGGAGCCCGGCGACGAAGAAGCCGTCGAGGGCGGCGATCGGGTCGCCGTCGTAGGTCAGCTGCGTGACGATCTGTGAGTTCTCACTGTCCTCGCGGGTGTGGAAGGTGCCCACCATCCATTCAAAGCGCTCGTCGCTCTTCGACGCGAGGCGGAATTCCTGCGTCCACTTTTCCAGGTTCAACCTGAGGTCGAACCGCGAGTCGCCCGCGGGCACGCCGAACAACAGGTTGAGGTCACCGAACTGGACCGAGTTGTCGTTCACCTGGTGGGTGTCGATGGTCGAGTAGCTCGTGACGGAGGTGAAGTCTGCCCATCCGACATTCCAATCGAGCGTCGCCGCGTAGAGGTCGACGTCCATGGCGAAGGGCTGGTCGACCCGCTGGAACCCATCCAGCTCCCCGAACAACGGCTCGAGGGTGGTGGGATCCAGGGCAACCACGGCCGGGTTGTCGGCATCGGTGGACTGCTTGAGCGCCGAGACCTCCAGCGACACGTCTTCGGTGAGGTTCCAGCCCAATGCGAACCGACCGCCCGCCTGCTCGAAGTCATTGACCCGATTCGCGCCCTTGCCGACGTCGTTGGTGTAACCAGGGCTGTTGTTGACGGAGTAGCTCGCCGTGAGCGCGAGGCGGTCCTCAACCAGTGGGGCATTGATGCTCGCGCGTGCCGACCAGCCCGTGCCGCCGTCGATGCCGTAGACGCCCGCGCCGACGCGGCTGCTGAACTCGCTGGCGTCCGGACCGTGGGTCACGTACTTGAGCAGACCACCCAAGGTGCTGGCACCGTACAACGTGCCCTGCGGTCCGCGTAGCACCTCGATTCGTGCCGTGTCATAGGCAAGCAGATCGGCGTTGAACAAAGCGGATCGGCCGTAAAGGCTGCTGGAACCGACGGGGACATCGTCGATGTAGATGCCGATCGTCGCGTTGTCGGCCTGCGTGCCGATGCCGCGCAGGGAAATCGACGTCTGCCCGGGGGTGCCGCTGGGGGTCACCTGCATGCCGGGCATGTATCCGGCGAAATCGGTGATCTGGACCGAATGGCTGTCCTCGAGTTGCTGTTCGCTGAGCACGCTGATCGAGAGTGGCACCTCCCTGAGGTTCTCGCTGCGCTTCTGGGCCGTCACGAGCACGACGTCCAGATCGGTGGCCGTGGCATCGACCGACCCTTCCGCCGGCACTCTTGCCTCGTCGGGGGCTGCGCCCCCCGCTTCCTGGGCCCATGCGGGTGCCAATGCGGAGAGACACAGCGCTCCCGCGATCGCGGCGGCCAATGGAACCGGACGGAACCGGTACGGTGCAGAACCCCTTTGCATGCCACTTCTCCCCGATAGGTGCGTGCCAGTTGTGAGCGACCGTCATTCGGTCGTCGCATCGATAGGATAAGTCCCCTTAAGGACATAATGGTCCTAAATGGAAAAAAGTCAACCTAATTAGGACTTTTTCCTGAAGAAGAAGATTGATTGCGAAGTGCGTGCCATCCGATCCGAGCCTCCACGGATCAGGGGGCAGCGTTCCCCGCGGACCGTCCGGTCCAACCGGGCCCACGCACCACCTGGCCCGGCATCGCACCCGTGTGTTCGCCGTCGCGCAGCACCTGTTCGCCATTGACGAAGACATGCCGCACGCCGACCGCGTACTGCATCGGCGCCTCGAACGTGGCGGTATCGGCGATGGTCTCCGGATCGAAGACCACGACGTCGGCATGGCAACCCACCGCCAGGCATCCGCGGTCGCGCAGCTTCCAGTTCGCCGCCGGCAAACCGGTGAGGCGGTAGACGGCCTGCTCGAGGGGCATGAGCTTGCGATCGCGGACGTAGTGCCCCAGGAAGCGGGCGAAGTTGCCGTAGGCACGCGGATGCGTGCTCGACTTCAGGAACACGCCTTCCGGCGCGGATGCCTCGGCGTCCGAGCCCAGGCTGACCCAGGGCTGGGACAGGCCGAGCTCGACATTGGCCTCGCTCATCAGGAAATACGCCGCCCCCACCCGCGAGCCGTCCTCGACGATCAGGTCCATGACGGTCTCTTCGGGCGAGGTGCCGCGCTGGCGCGCGACCTCGGCGAGGCTGCGACCGGTGAGCGGCTTGAGCGCTTCGCTGTTGAAGCCGATCAACAACACGCGATCGTCCGAGCCGGCGAGCAGGCGGATGTTCTCCCAGCCGGCATCCGGGTCGCGCATCTCCGCGGCGACGCGCTCGCGGATCGCCGGATCGCGCAGGCGCTCGATCATGGCGTCCTGGCCACCGGCCTGGACCCAGGGCGGCAGGCCAGCAGTCAGGCCGGTCGCGCCGGCGGTATAGGCGTACATGTCGGCGGCGACGTCGACACCCTCGGCGCGCGCGGCGTCGATCCTCGCGATCGCCTCGGTCATCTTCGGCCAGTTCTGCTCGCCCGCCGCCTTCAGGTGGTAGACCTCGGCGTGCGTACCGGTCGCGCGCCCGATGCCGATGGTCTCGTCCAGCGCCTCCAGGAAATGGTCGGCCTCGCTGCGCATGTGCGCCACGTAACCGCCACCGGATTCGGCGGCCGCCTGCGCGAGCGCAGTCAGTTCAGGCGTCTCGGCGAAGGTCGCCGGTGGGTAGATCAGCGAGGCGCCTACGCCGAGCGCGCCTTCGCCCATGGCCTCGCGGACCAGGTCCTGCATGCGCGCGAGCTGCGCCGGATCGGGGTCGACGTCGTCCTCGCCCAGCACGTGGATGCGCACGGTAGTGGCACCGACGAAGGACGCCACGTTCGGCGAGACGCCCTTGTCGACCAGGTGGTCGAGATAGCCGCCCAGGGTGGTCCACGCCACCGGATAGCGGATGTCCCCCTGCTGGGCGACGGCGTCGGCCTTCATCGCCGCGTTGTAGGGCCCCATCGACCAGCCTTCGCCGAAGATCTCCAGGGTCACGCCCTGCTTGATGTCGCTCATGCCGCGGCCGTCGGCGATCAACGACTCCACGGCCCAGCTGAGCACGTTGATGAAGCCCGGCGCCACCGCCTCGCCATTCGCATCGACCTCGCGCGCGGCGACGACCGGGCTGCCTGGTGGCAGCCAGGCGGCGACGCGATCGCCCCGGATCGCCAGGTCGACCTGCTGCGGTGACGCACCGGTGCCGTCGTAGACGATGCCATTGCGGATGACCAGGTCGTACGGGGCGGCCTCGGCCGCTTCGCGCGTGCCCGCGCAGGCGGCCACGCCCGCCAGCAGGAGGAGACTCAAGGGTCGAAGGGACATGCCGGCACTCCTGGGGCGGGACGGGATGGCGAAACGGGAAGACGGGTCACGGGGCCAGCCAGTTGAACAGGCCGAGGCCGACGAAATTGCCGACCACGTAGCCGAGGATGCCGGTCGCGACCGCGGGCACCGCCAGGCGCCGCCAGCCGAACAGCACCGCGAAGGCGACCGCGATCGGCGGCCCGCCGATGCAGGCGGTGGACGCGATCACCAGCTCGGCGTGGTTGAGGCGGAACAGGCGGCCGGCGAGCAGGACGAAGGCCACGTGCACCAGGAACACGAGCAGCACGTAGGCGAACAGCGCGGGGGCGGCATCGAGCAGCGTACCGAGGTCGGCACCCGCGCCCAGCATCGCGAAGAACAGATACATGAAGAGCGTGGCGACCAGGTCTTCGCCGGCCAGCCCGCGAAGCCAACGCCGGCCGAGCGTGGCGATCGCGACCATGATCACGGTGATGAAGAGGATGCCGTAGCTGGGCTGGCCGATCGCGGCGGCCAGGGCATCGCCCGTGGCGCAGGCCAGCGCGGCCAACCCCAGGGCGATGGCCAGGTCGATCAGGGAAGGCGTCCGGGGCGCCGCCGCCGACGCACCCGTCGCCTCGCCGAGCCCCTCGCTGCGCCAGGCGAAATGGCGGCGGAACAGCGCCGCGTTGGCCACCGCCCCGACCACCAGCAGGTAGCCCAGGCCGACCACGTTGTCGATCGCGACGCCCGCGGCCAGCGCACTGGGATCGCGGAAGCCGATGGCTTCTGCGACTGCCGCGTAGTTCAGGGAGCCGCCGGTATAGGTCGCGCTGAAGACCGCCGCGTACTGCGCCTCGTAGATCCCCAGGTCGAGCACGCGTGCACCGAGCCAGGCGCCCAGCACCACCCCCAGCGCACCGGCCGCGAATGCCAGCAGCGTACGCCCGCCTTCCACGAGCATGCTGACCAGGTCGGCACGCAACAGGAACAGGGCGATCGCCAACGGCACCAGGTAAGTCCAGATGACGTCGTAGACGGGCGCGGCGCGCGGGATGACGCCCAGGTTCGCCAGCAGCATCGCCAACGCGATGACGATCATCACCCCCGACACGCGGCGTCCCAGCGGGGTCCGCTCCAGCGCCGCGCCGATGGCGGCCATCGCGAAGAGCACCGCCAGCAGCGCGAAGCCGTTGCCGGCCGGCAACCAGGTCGCGGGGGCGGCGGTCGCGATCACCGCGCCGGCACCGGGCCACCCCAGACATCGTCCGGGCAATCGACGAGGCCGTCGCGATAGACCACGGCGGGCGTGCGGTCCTGCTTGAGGAAAGTCGGGCCGTCGAGGTCGACGACGTCGCACTGCTGGCCAAGGATGAACCCGGGCGCGGTCGCCCAGCTGCTGCCGGCCATGTTGCCGACCATGACCTTCATGCCCAGCGCGCGGGCGCGCTCGGCGATCATCAGGCCCTCGGTGAGGCCGCCGCACTTGTCGAGCTTGATGTTGACCACGTCGAAGCGACCCACCAGGGCCTCCACTTCGTCGAGGCCCTGCACGCTCTCGTCGGCCGCGATCGGGATGGCGTGGTCGATGCCGTCGAGATCAGCCTCTCGACCGCGCCGGCAGGGCTGCTCGAGCAGGGCGACGGCCGCCTCGCGCAGCGACGGCATCAGGGCATCGAGCGTGTCGGGCACGTAGCCCTGGTTGGCATCGACGGCCAGCCAGACATCGGGTCGCGCCGCGCGGACCGCGCGCACGCGTTCGCCGTCGAGCTCGGCTTCACCGGTGAGCTTGAGCTTGATCGCGCGTGCCTTAGCATAGCGGCGCGCGGCATCGGCCATCACCGCCGGGTCGTCCGCGCCCACGGTAAAGGTCGTCAGCAGGGCTTTCGGGCGCTCGACGCCGGCCAGCTGCCAGGCAGGCACGCCGGCGCGGCGCGCTTCCAGTTCCCACAGCGCGCAGTCGAGCGCGTTGCGCGCGCCGCCCGGGGGCAGCAGGTCGCGCAGCGCAGCGCGGGTGACCCCGGCTTCGATCGTGTCGCGCAGTCCCTCCAGCGTTGCCAGCATGCCGTCGGGACGGTCATCGAGGTAGTAGACGCCGGCAGCCTCGCCGCGGCCCTCGAAGCGGCCATCGTCCAGGCGCACCACCGTCGCGGGCATCGCCTCGAACACGTAGCCCGAGATGCGGAAGGGCGCCACCAGCGGCAGCGGCTCGTTGTGCAGCGTCATCGTCACGCGCGGCGCGATGGGGGCCATGGGGCGCTCCTTGGCAGGACAGGACGGGGCGCGACACCGCGGTGCCGCGCCCGTGGGCGTCAGTAGTTGGCGCTGTAGCCGACCAGGTGGTAGGCGATGCTCGCCCAGAGGATCGCCAGGCAGCCGACCGCGAGCACGACCGCCCACAGCTTCGCCCACCAGCGACGACGGCTGCGCAGCACCTTCCACGCGTTCCAGACCGCCACCAGGGCACCCAGCGGGAACACCAGCAGCGAGACGATCCGCAAGGTGCGCACCAGCCAGTCGTTGGACGGACCCAGCATGTCGAGGCTGCTGAACATGGCCATGATCGTCCCGAGCACGCCGATCGCGGTCACCAGCACGACCAGCGAAGCGATCCGGATGAGCCGGTGGGCGCGGGCGTCCTCACCGGTGAGGCGGTACGGCACGCCGTAATGGCGACGTACCAGCGCCGACACCGGCCAGGCAAGCACCGTCAGCGCCAGCGCGGCCAGGCCCATCACGATCAGGGGCAGCAGCCACGCGCCCGAGCGCCACGCGGGCACCGGCTCCATCACCATGAACGGCGACACCGGCTCGAAGCTCCAGCGCACGACCTTGCCGTCAACCACTTCAGCGGCCAGGCGGTCACTGCCGTCCACGTCGCGCCAGACGTACGGGGCGATCTCGCGCCACTTCACCGGCAGGCCATCGAGGCCCGTCAACGCCGGGACGGAGATGCTGCCGTCCTCGGTCGCCACGACCTTGGTCTGGCCGACCAGGTTGAGGATGGCCAGGAAGTTGTCTTCCGGTCGACGGCTGCTGTCGTAAAGGCCGGCCATCTGCGCGGCATGCTCGCGCGCGGTGGCTTCGTCGACCTCACCCTCGTGCGGCTCGCCGGGCAGGTAGCGCGCGGCGAATGCCTTGTGCAGGGCGCCACGGATCTTGCCGGCGGCCCCCTCGCGACCGCTGCTGTTGAAGGACACGAACAGGCCGATGCCATCGTCGATGAACAACGGCATGTCGCTGTGGAACCACTGCGTGTCGCCCGCATGGGCGATCACCCGGCGGCCGTTGACGTTGTATTCGTAGAAGCCCAGCAGCATGCGGTTGAGCGGCGCGATCATGTCCAGCGCGGTGCCATGCATTTGCCGCGCGGTGTCCTCCCGGAGGATGCGCGCATTGCCGACGGCACCGTCCTGGAGGTGGGCGATCATGAAGCGCGCCATGTCCTCGCCGGTCGCCGAGAGGCTGCCGGCAGGCCCCGGGGTGACGAATTCGAAATCCTTCGGCGCATCTTCGCCGTAGGCGTAGCCCTTGGACATCAGCGGCTGCAGCGATTCAGGCAGGGGCTGGCGGAAGCTGGAATGCTGCATGCCCAGCGGCTTGAACAGGTGCTGCTCGACGTAGTCGTCGAAGGACTGCCCGGAGACCCGCTGGACCACGTAGCCGGCGAGCGCGGTGGCGTAGTTGGAGTACGCCGGCGTGCTGCCCGCGTCGAAGATCCGCGTCGGCACCCAGTGCTTCAGGTACTCCTCGAGCGTCACGTACTGCGTGGGGTCGGCGATGATCAGGCCGCGGATCGCTTCCTCCATGCCGGTGGTGTGCGTCAGCACGTTGCGCAGCGTGATTGGCGTGCCGTCGCGCTCGGGGATCTCGAAGTCGAGATAGCCGTTGATGTCGGCATCGAGGTCGAGCTTGCCCTGCTCGACCAGTTGCATCACCGCCGTCCAGGTGAACAGCTTGGACACCGAGCCCGGGCGGAACAGCGTCTTCGCCGGGTCGACGGGGGTACCCGCCTCGACGTCGGCGTAGCCGTAGCCCTTCGAGGCCAGCAGTTCGCCATCCTTGACCACCACCACCACGGCGCCGGGGATGCCGCCGCGTTGCATCGCGTAGGGCAGGAAGCCATCGAGCCAGGCCTCGACATCGGCCCGGGTCAGCGGACCTTCTTCGATACCGGGGACCGCGCCGACCGGAACGGCATCCGGCGTGGTGGGCACCTGCGCATCGAGTTCGACCTCGGGCACCGCCGGGCCGACCACCGGATCGGCCGCGAAGACCGGTGGGAGCGCGGCGAGCACGCTGAGCAGGCAGGCCAGCAAGGCCGTGGAACGCTTCGACATCGTCTATCCCCTGGAATGGGCCACCACGGCGGCATGGATCCCGACGGAAACCCGAACCCCGATTCCGTCCTGTATGGCAATAGTGATCCTGATTGGAAAAATGTCAACCCAGACTGGCAAAGCCGATCACAAAAGTGGATCATGACTTTCGACCTGGTATCCCCAGAAGCCTGCAGGAAGCGACCCCTCGATGACATCGCCCCACCCGACGATCGGCAGCCTGCTCCGGGCCCTGCGCGCCCGGAACGACTGGACATTGAAGGAAATGAGCGAGCGTTGCGGCATCCCGCTGTCGACGCTGTCCAAGGTCGAGCACGACCGCCTCACCCTGACCTACGACAAGCTCCAGCAGCTGGCGCAGCGCCTGGACATGCGCATGTCCGAGCTGTTCGCCGAGCAGGACGCCGACGCCGACCCGCCGGTCACCGCGCGCCGCAGCATCGGCCGCATGGAGGACGCGGTACGCGTCACCACGCCCAACTACGACTACTACTACATGTGCCCGGAACTACGCCGCAAGCGCATGATCCCGGTGCTCACGCGCGTGCGCGCGAAGAACCTCGACGAGTTCGGCGCCCTGGTCAACCACTCGGGCGAGGAATACGTGCACGTACTCGAGGGCGCGATCGAAGTGCACACCCAGTTCTACGATCCGGTCGTGCTGAAGGCGGGCGAAGGCGTCTACATCGACTCCAACATGGGCCATGCCTACACCGTCGCCGATGGCTGCGAAGAGGCCCTTCTGCTGGGCATCTGCTCGAGCCACGACGAACAGCTGCTGGAGTCGCTGATGACCCTGCACGGCGACGAAACCGCCGCGCCGGCCACTGCCCCGAGGCTGTCGGCGCGCGCGCGCGGCGGCGCCAACGCGGACAAGCCGGTCGACAAGCCCATCGACAAGCGCAAGCGCGGCCTCAAGCACGCGGGCTGAGCGCATGCGCCACCGCACCGTTGCCGGGGCCGGCGGCGGTTGCGGACGAAACGGTTGACATGCGCGCGGCGCCCGTGCTTTTCTCGGCCGCATGACGCAACGCAACACGCCCATGCCGGTGATCCAGTGCACGCCCCGCGGCGTCGCGATCGCGCGCGCGGCGGCCAGCGGCCTGGCGTCGACCCTCACCTCCACCGCGATTACCACCACCATTACCACCACCGGCACCCGACAGCCGGGGTGTGATCGCGCGTGAAGTAAGCCACCCACGCCGCTCCGCCCCCGAACCGGGTGCGGATGCCAGGCACCGGGTTCGAAGGCGGGGCTCCACAAGGAAGCCCGCCCATGCCACACCCCGCATCGAACAAACACCAGGACGCCGCCCCGGGCGATGCCCCGTCGCCGCCCCGCGTCGCCGACGCGCCCCCGCTCCGCCATCACGTGCAGTGCCAGGCCCACAAGTTCGGCGGCAGCAGCCTGGCCGATGCAGAGCGCATCCGCGCCGCCGCGGACCTGGTCGACGACGGCGCCCCCGCGCGCGTGGTGGTGGTCTCGGCCATGCACGGGGTCACCGACGCGCTGATCGGCCTGGCCGACCTCGCGGCCCGCGGCGAGGACTGGATGCCCGGCTGGTCCGCGCTGCGCGCGCGCCACTTCGACACCGCGCGCAACCTGCTGGGCGCCGCCGCGCCGGAGGCGGCGCTGGCCGCGGACTTCGACGCCCTGCATGCCCGCCTGGTCGACATCCGCCCGCGCTGCGGCGTCGATGCCGATCATGCGGCCTGGGTGCACGGCATGGGCGAGGTGCTGTCCTCTCGCCTGCTGCACGCCGCGCTCGGGGGCGATGCCGCCGGCTGGTCGCGACTGGACGCGCGCGAGGTGCTCGTCGTCCACCCCGGCGAACTCGGCGTCGCCGTCGACTGGGAGGCCTCGCGCGCGCTGCTGCGCAAGTGGCGCGCGCACCATCCGGGCAATGACGTGGTCGTCACCGGCTTCGTCGCGCGTTCGGCCAGCGGCCAGCCGACGACCCTGGGACGCAACGGCAGCGATCACTCCGCGGCGATCTTCTCGGTGCTCTTCCAGGCCGATGCCCTGACCATCTGGACCGACGTCGACGGCGTGCTCTCGGCCGACCCGCGCCTCGTCCCGGACGCGGTCTGCCTGCCGATGCTGTCCTATGCCGAGGCCTGCGAGCTGGCCTACTTCGGCGCCAAGGTCCTGCACCCGCAGACGATGGCGCCGGCGATCAGCCACGAACTGCCGGTACGGATCCGCAATGCGCGCAACCCACGGGCGCCCGGCACCCTGATCAGCGCCACGCCGGGCGAACGCGGGCAGTCGCGCGGCACCCCGGTCAAGGGCGTCAGCCTGGTCGAGGGCCTGGCCGTGCTCGAGCTTTCCGGCGCTGGCCTGATCGGCGTCCCCGGCACGGCCGAGCGCATGTTCTCCGCGCTCCGCCAGGCCGGCGTCTCGGTGATCATGATCTCGCAGGGCTCGTCCGAGCATTCCATCTGCTCCGTGGTCAACCAGGCGCAGGCCGACGCCGCGCGCGACGCGGTCGAAGCGGCCTTCGCCGAGGCGATCGGCGACGGACAGGCACAGGGGATCGCGCTCACGCCCGACATCTGCGTGCTCGCCGTGGTCGGCGACGGCATGGTCGGCGTGCCGGGCGTGGCCGCGCGCCTGCTCGGCGGCCTGGCCCAGTCACGGGTGAACGTGCGCGCGATCGCGCAGGGCGCGGGCGAGCGCAACATCTCCGTCGCGGTCGCCGCCGCGGATGCACAGCGCGGCCTGCGCGCCGCGCACGCGGCATTCTGGCTGTCGCCGCAGACGCTCTCGATCGGCCTGATAGGACCCGGCAACGTGGGCCGCGCCCTGCTCGAGCAACTGGCCGGGGCCGCGCCGCGCTTCATGGCCGACGCCCTGCCGGGGCAAGGCCTGGACCTGCGCCTGCGCGCGGTCGCCAACAGCCGCGTGATGCACCTGCACGACAAGGCACTCGATCCGGCGACCGCCGTGGAGTCGCTGGCCGGCGCCGAGACGCTGGACCTGGACCGCTTCGCGGCGCACGTGCGTGCCGAACACCTGCCGCACGCGATGATCGTCGACTGCAGCGGCAGCGACGCGGTCGCCGACCGCTACGCCGACTGGCTGGACGCCGGCATCCACGTGGTCACGCCGAACAAGCACGCCGGCAGCGGCGACTGGCGCCGTTTCCAGGCGATACGCGCGGCCAGTCGCCACGGCGGCCGCTTCCGCTACGAAGCCACCGTCGGTGCCGGCCTGCCGGTCGTGCAGACGCTGCGCAACCTGCTCGACACCGGTGATGCGCTGCATGGGATCGAAGGCGTCTTCTCGGGCACGTTGGCGTGGCTGTTCAACAAGTTCGACGGCACAGCGCCGTTCTCGCAACTGGTCCTGGAGGCCCGCGCGATGGGCTTCACCGAGCCCGACCCGCGCGACGACCTCTCCGGGACCGACGTCGCGCGCAAGCTCGTCATCCTGGCCCGCGAAGCCGGTCGGGAGCTCTCGCTCGACGATGTCTCGGTGGAGAACCTGGTGCCGGCGCCGCTACGCGACGTCGGGCTGGCGGAATTCCTCGACCGCATCGCCGAACTCGATCCCCCGATGCAGGCGCGCCTGGACGCCGCGCGCGTCGCCGGCGGCCAGCTGCGCTACCTCGCCCGGCTCGACCGGGAAGGACGCGCCAGCGTGGCCCTCACCGTGCCCGATCCGTCCCACGCAAGCCTGCATGGCCAGTTGACCGACAACCTCATCCAGTTCCGCACCGCCCGTTATCCGGACAACCCCCTGGTGGTACAGGGCCCCGGTGCCGGGCCCGACGTCACCGCGGCCGGCGTGTTCGGCGACATCCTGGCGATCGCGCAGACGCTCGGGGCACGCGCATGAGCGATACGATGCTCGCCCAGGCCCCATCCGCCACACCAGGAGATGCCCGCGTGCAGGACGATGCCCCACCCCAGCGGATCGTGCAGGCGCGCGCCTTCGCGCCGGCCAGCGTCGGCAACATCGGCGTCGGCTTCGACCTGCTCGGCCATACCATCGACGGACCGCGCGATATCGCCACGGTGCGGCGCATCGACGCCCCCGAGGTACGCATCCGCGCCATCACCGGCGACGTGCCCGGGGTCGGCGAACTGCCGCTGGAGGCCGCCCGCAACACCGCCGGGCAGGCCCTGCTGTCGTTGCGAAAGGCACTGGGCCTGTCGCACGGCTTCGAGCTCACGCTGGAGAAGGGGATCGCACTGGGTTCGGGACTCGGCGGCTCGGCCGCGTCCTGCGTCGCCGCGCTGATGGCGGCCAACGCGCTGCTCGACGCTCCGCTCACGCGCGATGCGCTCTACGTGCATGCGCTCGATGGCGAGTCCGTGTCCAGCGGCAGCCGGCACGGCGACAACGTCGCGCCGATGCTGCTCGGCGGCGTCGTCATGGCGACCCACGATCGCATGATCGCGTTGCCGGTGCCCGCCGGACTGTACGCGGTCGTGGTGCATCCGGCGCAGGTGCTGGAGACCCGCCGCGCCCGCGCCGTGTTGGCCGAGCCCTACCCGCTGGATGTGGTGGTCCGCCAGAGCGCGCACCTCGCCCTGTTCCTGACCGGCCTGCAGCGCTCGGACATCGGGATGCTGCGCGAAGGCCTGTGCGACCTGCTCGTGGAGCCGCGACGCGCACCGCTCATCCCCGGCTTCGCGGAGGCCCGGCACGCGGCGCTCGCGGGCGGTGCGATCGGCGCCAGCATCTCCGGCGCCGGGCCCAGCACGTTTGCCTGGTTCGAGTCGCGCGGGGCCGCCGAAGCCGCCGCGCCGGCCATGCGCGCCGCCTTCGTCGACGTGGGCTTCGCGGCCCATGCCTACGTGAGCCCGGTCGCCGGTCCCCGCGCCGACGTGATCGCCACCGACCGCGGCTGACCGCCCCTTCTTGCACAGGAACCCGACGCCGCCCGTCCGCGGGCGGACTGACGATCGCCATGGATTTCACCAGTACCCGCGGCCAGACGCCGCCCACCGACATCGACACTGCGCTCGTCGCCGGGCTCGCCCCCGACGGTGGCCTCTATGTGCCGGCGCAGGTGCCCCGCCTGGGCCTCGAAGGCCCCCGCGCCACGCTGGCCGACACCGCGACGGCGGTGCTGGCGCCCTTCTTCGAGGGTTCCGCCCTCGCGGGCGACCTTGATGCGATGTGCGCGACCGCCTATGCGTTCCCGGCGCCACTGCGCAGGCTGGAAGGCGACGGCGACCACCTGCTCGAGCTGTTCCACGGCCCCACGGCGGCCTTCAAGGACTATGCCGCGCGCTTCCTGGCCGAAGCGCTGTCGCGCCTGCGGGCACCGGATGCGCCCGACACCACGATCCTGGTCGCGACCTCCGGCGACACCGGCGCGGCCGTGGCCGCCGCCTTCCACCGGCGGCCCGGCTTCCGCGTCGCGATCCTCTATCCCGAAGGTCGCGTCTCGCCGCGCCAGGCCCACGGGCTGGGGTGCTGGGGTGACAACGTGGACGCGTTCAGCGTCGAGGGCAGCTTCGACGACTGCCAGCGGCTGGTGAAGCAGGCGCTCGCCGACACCGCGCTCCGGCAACGCGTCGCACTGGGCTCGGCCAACAGCATCAGCCTCGGCCGGCTGCTGCCGCAGGCCGCCTACTACGCGCACGCCGCATTGGCGTTCCAGGCGCGGCATCGCGAGCGGCTGAACTTCATCGTGCCGACCGGCAACCTAGGCAATGCCTGCGCGGCGATCCTCGCGCGACGCATGGGGCTGCCCATCGGGGAGGTGCGCCTGGCGACCAATGCCAACGACACCCTCCCGCGTTTCTTCGCCGGCGCCGACTATGCCGCGCAGCCCACGCGGGCGACGCTGGCCAATGCCATGGACGTCGGCGCACCCAGCAACTTCGAGCGCCTGCGGCACTGGCACGACAGCGACCAGGCCCTGCGCGCATCGACCGGCGCCATCGCCGTCGACGACGCCACCATCCGCGAGGTCATCCGCGACGCGCCGTCGCGGCACGGCATCGTGCCCTGCCCGCACACCGCGACCGGCCTGCACCTGCTCGATGCCTTGCGCGCGAGCGGAGACGTGCGCCCATGGGCGGTGGTCGCGACCGCGCACCCGGCGAAGTTCGACACGATCGTCGAGCCCCTGGTCGGGCACCACGTCGACGTACCGCCCGCGCTCGCGGCGTCGCTCTCGCAACCGGCGCACGCGCGCCGCCTGCCGGCGACGTATGAGACCTTGGTCGAAGTACTGCAATGACGAGGCCCGCCGCGCGGCGACCGTTCGTCATCCGGCCGGGCCATTTCACAAGAAACTGTTGACACCCTCGAATCGACCGTGTTTATCTCCAAGCCATGACGCAGCGCAACAACCCTTCGCAGACGATGACCGCCCGGGCGCACGGCCCGGCCGACGCGCTGCGTGACGCGCTTCCCGTGATCCTGGCGACCGCATCGGCGGCGCTCATTCTCGTACTCGTACTTATTACCGGGCCAATCAGCGCGGGGTACGGGGTTGCGTAGGTAACGAGCAAACCCAGGTCGAAACACCAAGACCCCGCGCCAGGAATGGCGCGGGGTTTTTCGTTTTCCAGGCTCCGAAATCCACTCGAACACGACATCCAGGAAGTCCCACACGTGAGAAGCAACGCCATCAAGCAGGGTCCCGCGCACGCGCCGGCACGCGCCATGCTCCGCGCCACCGGGCGCGACGACGCCGCCATCGCCAAGCCGTTCGTCGGCGTCGTCCACACCTGGACCGACGTCTCGCCGTGCAACCTGACCCTGCGCGAGCTCGCCGGCCACGTGCGCGAGGGCGTGGAAGGCGCCGGCGGCACCGCGGTGGAGTTCAACACCATCGCCATCACCGACGGCATCGCCATGGGCACCGACGGCATGCGCGCCTCGCTGGCATCGCGCGAGACGATCGCCGACTCGATCGAACTGGCGATCACCGGCCACAGCCTCGACGCGATGGTGCTGCTGGTCGGCTGCGACAAGACCATCCCCGCCGCGGCGATGGCGGCGGCCCGCCTGGACGTGCCCACGGTGATCCTCTACGGCGGCACGATCATGCCCGGCAGTTGTCCGTCGAAGGACGGCAAGGACACGCCGCTCACCGTGCAGGACGTGTTCGAGGCGGTCGGTGCGCACGCCGCCGGCCGCATCGACGACGAGGAACTGCATCGGGTCGAGTCGCATGCATGCCCCGGCGCGGGCGCCTGCGGCGGCCAGTTCACCGCCAACACCATGGCGATGGTGCTCACCTTCCTGGGCCTGTCGCCGCTGCAGCTCAACGACATCCCGGCGATCCACGCGGACAAGCCCGGCGCGGCGAGAGCCTGCGGCGCGCTGGTCATGCAGCAGTTGCGCAATGGCGGGCCGACACCGCGCGCCCTTCTCTCTCCCGCCGCGCTGCGCAACGCCGCGCGTGCGGTGTCGGCCACCGCCGGTTCCACCAATGCCGCGCTGCACCTGCTGGCGATCGCCCACGAAGCCGGCGTCGCCTTCGACCTTGAGGAGTTCGAGGCCGCGGCGTCGACGCCGGTCATCGCCGACCTCAAGCCGGGCGGCCGCTATACCGCGGCGGAGATGTTCGAGCAGGGCGGCTGCGCGCTGGTGGCGCGCGAGTTGCGCATCGCCGGCCTGATCGAGGACGTGCCCACGGTGACCGGGCGTTCCTTCTTCACCGAGCTCGACGCCGTGCCCGCGCCGGCCCACCAGGACGTGGTGCGGCCGACCGCCTCGCCGCTGAAGCCGCGCGGCGGCTATTCGATCCTCTATGGCGACCTCGCCCCGGAGGGCTGCATCGTCAAGCTGGCCGGGCACGGGCGCGACCATTTCGAGGGCCCGGCGCGCGTGTTCGATTCCGAGGAGGCCGCGTTCGCCGCCGTGCAGGCGCGCAAGGTGCAGGCCGGCGACGTGGTGGTGATCCGTTTCGAGGGCCCGACCGGTGGCCCGGGCATGCGCGAGATGCTGGCGGTGACTGCCGCGCTCGTCGGCCAGGGCCTGGGCAACGACGTCGCCCTGATCACCGATGGCCGCTTCAGCGGCGCCACCCACGGCTTCATGGTCGGCCACATCGCGCCGGAGGCGGCGCATGGCGGTCCGATCGCGCGCCTGCGCGACGGCGACCGCGTGCGCATCGACGTTGGCACGCGACGCATCGACGTCGACGCCGACCTCGCCACGCGCAGCCCCGCCGCGTTCGCGCCGCGCGTGCGCACCGGCGCGCTCGCCAAGTACGCACGCCTGGTCCGCTCCGCGTCGAAAGGCGCGGTGACCGCGCCCGGCCCGTTGGACGACACGCGCGCCATCCCATCGGCCCTCGTCGACGCTGCTCGCGAGCGCGAGCCGGCGCCGGCCTGAGCCCCACCGTTCCCGACCACCCGCCACGGCGGCCCCTCCAGTTCCACGCACTCCAACCGACATCCACAAGGACACCGCAATGAGTTCACCCAGCCAGACCGGCCCGAAACCCCGCATCGCCATCGTCGGCTACGGCAGCCAGGGGCGCGCGCATGCGCTCAACCTTCGCGACTCCGGCTTCGACGTCACCATCGGCCTGCGTCCCGGCGGCCCGACCGAGATCAAGGCCCGGGCCGACGGCTTCACCGTCAGGACGCCTGCCGAGGCCGTCAAGGGCGCCGAGCTGGTCGCGGTGCTGACCCCCGACATGGTCCAGGCGCAGCTCTACGGCGAGGTCATCGAACCCAACATCGCGCCCGGCGCCTGCCTGCTGTTCGCGCACGGCTTCAACGTCCACTACCAGCAGATCAATCCGCGCGAGGACCTCGACGTGGTGCTGGTGGCGCCCAAGGGGCCGGGCGCGCTGGTCCGCCGCGAGTACGAGATCGGCCGCGGCGTGCCGTCCGTCTATGCCGTCCACCAGGACCGCAGCGGCAAGGCCGAGGCGCTTGCGCTGGCCTATTGCGCCGGCATCGGCGGCGCACGCCAGAACGCCATCAAGACCACGTTCAAGGAAGAAACCGAGACCGACCTGTTCGGCGAGCAGGCGGTGCTGTGCGGCGGCGCCACCAAGCTGGTCCAGGCCGGCTGGGAAACCCTGGTCGAGGCCGGCTACCAGCCCGAGGTCGCCTACTACGAGTGCCTGCACGAGCTGAAGCTGATCGTCGACCTGTTCTACGAGGGCGGGGTCACGCGCATGCACGAGTTCATCAGCGAGACCGCCCAGTACGGCGCGCTGACGCGCGGCCCCTATGTGGTCGACGAGAACACCAAGGCGCAGATGAAGAAGGTGCTGCAGGAAATCCAGGACGGCACCTTCGCACGCCAGTGGATCGCCGAATATGCCGCGGGCAACACACAGTACAAGGCGCTCAAGCAGGCCGATCTGGACCATCCGATCGAAGCGGTGGGCCGGAAGTTGCGCGCCAACATGAAGTGGCTGTCGACCGCACCGCAGGCCAGGCCGGCCGATGCGGCCGACGCGGCCGAGGCCGCGCAACCGGAAGAGGCCGCCGCATGAACGGCGCCCGCTGGCTCGTGCAGGCCCTGGTCGCCGAGGGCGTCGACACGCTGTTCGGCTACCCGGGCGGCGCGATCATGCCGTTCTACGATGCCCTGCACGGCTCGGACCTGAAGCACGTCCTGGTCCGCCACGAGCAGGGCGCGGCGTTCGCCGCGAACGGTTATGCGCGAGCCAGCGGGCGCGTCGGTGTATGCGTGGCGACGTCCGGTCCGGGCGCGTCCAACCTGGTCACCGGGATCGCCGACGCGATGCTCGACTCGGTGCCGATGGTGGTCATCACCGGCCAGGTCGCCACCGGCCTGATGGGCACGGACGCCTTCCAGGAGCTCGACGTTTTCAGCATGACGATGTCGATCGTGAAGCACAGCTTCATCGTGCGTCGCGTCGAGGACCTGCCCGGCGTCGTCGCCGAGGCCTTCCGCATCGCCCGCTCGGGTCGACCGGGACCGGTGCTCATCGACTTCCCCAAGGACGTGCAGGTCGCCGACGCCGGCCGCCTCGCGCCGCACGCGCCGCTGGCGATCGACGACGTGCCGGCACCTGCCGATGCGTCCCTGCACGAGGCGCTGGCACTGATGTCGCAAGCGCGGCAGCCGGTCGTGTACGGCGGCGGCGGCATCGCGCTGGGGCATGCCGTGGAGGTGTTCCGCGATTTCGTCAACGCGACCCAGATCCCCACCGTGCTGACCCTGAAGGGGCTGGGCGCCCTGCCGTCGGGCCATGTCCTCAACCTGGGCATGCTGGGCATGCATGGCAGCCAGGCGGCCAACCTGGCCGTGCAGGAGTGCGACCTGCTGATCGTGGTCGGCGCGCGTTTCGACGACCGCGCGACCGGCAAGCTGGCCGAGTTCGCGCCACGCGCGCGGGTGGTCCACATGGACCCCGATGCCTGCGAGATCGGCAAGCTGCGCCACGCCGACGCCGGGGTCAACGGCGATATCGGCACCGCACTCAAAGCCCTGACCCTGCCCGCCGCGGCGCACGTGCACGGTCGCCATGCGCGCGCCCGGCGCGAGTGGCGCGACACCTGCCAGGCCCGCGCGCGCCAGCACGCCGCGCGCTATGACGCCCCCGGCGACACGGTCTATGCCCCGGCCCTGCTCAAGCGCCTGTCCGAGATCGCGCCCGATGCCGTCGTCGCCTGCGACGTCGGCCAGCACCAGATGTGGGTTGCGCAGCACTGGCGCTTCCAGCATCCGCGCCAGCACCTGACCAGTGGCGCACTGGGCGCGATGGGTTTCGGCCTGCCGGCGGCCTTGGGCGCGCAGATGCAGGATCCCGGCGCGCGCGTGGTCTGCGTCAGCGGCGACGGCTCGTTCCTGATGAACGTGCAGGAACTGGCCACCGCCGCGCGCTACCGCCTGCCGGTGAAGATCGTGCTGCTCGACAACCAGGCGCTCGGCATGGTGCGCCAGTGGCAGGAGCTGTTCTTCGAGAAGCGCTATTCGGAGATCGACCTGTCCGACAACCCGGACTTCGGCGCCCTGGCCGCGGCATTCGGCATCCAGGCCCTGCACGTCGACCGCGCCGACGAGGTCGAAGGCGCGCTGCAGGCCTTGATGGCCGCGCCGGGGCCGGCGCTGCTGCATGTCGCGATCGACCAGCAGGCCAACGTCTGGCCGCTGGTCCCGCCGAACCACAACAACGCCCAGATGCTCGACGGCGCCCCCGTCGATCCCGGGCACGCCCCCCTCGCCCCCACCCCGGAGACGCCGCATGCGCTACCAGCTTGATCTGACCCTGCGACAGGCCGAGGGCGCGCTCGCGCGCGTGCTCGGCACCGCCGAACGCCGGGGCTTTCGCCCGCTCGCCGTCGATGGCGAAGCGCAATCCGATGGCGACCGCTGGCACCTGCGCCTGATGGTCGAGAGCGACCGTGCCGACGCCAGCCTGCAGTCGCAGCTGGCCAAACTGCACGACTGCCTGGCCGTGGAGGTGTCGCCGTGCAGCTGAACGACGCGACCGCCGTGGCCGAACCGCCGCGCGAGGCGGCCAACGACGCAGCGACCGATGCGCCCCGGGTCTGGTTCGACGGGAAACTGGTGGCGATCGACTCGCCTCAGGCGCCGCTGACCACCCACGCCATGCATTACGGCAGCGGCGTGTTCGAGGGCATCCGCAGCTATGCCACCGCCGATGGCGGTGCCGCGGTGTTCCGCCTGCCCGAGCACATGGAACGCATGCGCAAGGGCGCCGAACTGCTGGGCATCGACTTCGACGTCGCGCGTGCCAGCGAAGCGGTGCTGGAGACGCTGCGCGCCAATCGGCACGCCGATGCCTACATCCGTCCCCTGGCCTGGCTGGGCAGCGGCACCATCGGCCTGGACGTGGCACCGCTCACCCAGCACTACATGGTCGCGACCATGGCGACCCAGGTGCACCTGGCCGGCAAGGCCGCGCGCCTGGGCGTGTCGGGCTGGCGCCGCAACCCCGCCACCTCGCTGCCCCCGCTGAAGCTGTGCGGCGGCTACGTCAATTCGGTCCTGGCCAAGCGCGAGGCCAAGCAGCGCGGCTTCGACGAGGCGCTGTTCGTCGACGCCGAGGGCTTCGTCGTCGAATGCACGGGCGCCAACGTGTTCATGGTCCGCAACGGCAGCATCACCGCCGCGAGCCACCCCGACGCGCTGGACGGCATCACCCGCGCCACCCTGGTCGAGCTCACCGGCGCGCACTCGCGGCCGGTGTCGCTGGAGGAACTCAGGCAGGCAGACGAGGTGTTCGTCTGCGGCACCGCCGCGGAGGTCGCGCCGATCGCATCGCTGGACGACGCCGTGTTCGGCGACAACCCGCTCACGCGCGAGTTCCAGGCCTTGTACGCCCGCATCGTGCGCGGGGCCGAACCCCGCCACGCCCGCTGGCTGACGGTGGTCTGACATGGATGGCGACGTAGCCGTAGCCGGCCAGTACCCGCGCCCGTCCGAGGCAGCACCGGCGGCCGCGGTCGGCGTGGCCGACGTGCTGGCCGCGCAGGCGCGCCTGCGCCGCTACCTGCCGGCCACGCCGGTGCACCATGCCGAACGCTTCGGCTGCTGGCTCAAGCTCGAGAACCTGCAGCGCACCGGTTCCTACAAGGTCCGCGGCGCGCTCAACGCGCTGCTCGCCGCGCGCGAACGCGGCGATGCGCGCACGGTCATCGCCGCGTCGGCGGGCAACCACGCGCAGGGCCTGGCCTGGGCGGCCTATCGGCTGGGCATGCAGGCCATCACCGTGATGCCGCGTGGCGCGCCCGAGACCAAGGTCGCCGGCGTCGCCCACTGGGGCGCCACCGTACGCCTGCACGGCGACAGCTACGACGAGGCCAAGGCCTTCGCCATCGAACTGGCCGCGCAGAACGACTACCGCTTGCTGTCGGCCTTCGATGATCCCGACGTGATCGCCGGCCAGGGCACCGTCGGCCTGGAGCTCGCCGCGCTCGCGCCCGACGTGGTCCTGGTGCCCATCGGTGGCGGCGGGCTGGCGGCCGGCGTCGCGCTGGCGCTGAAGTCGCAGGGCGTGCGCATCGTCGGCGCCCAGGTCGAGGGCATCGATGCGATGGCGCGCGCCCTGAAGGGCGACACCCGCGAACTGGAGCCCGTCGCCAGCCTCGCCGACGGGGTCCGGGTGAAAGCACCCGGCCTGCTGACCCGGCGCCTGCTGGCCGAACTGCTCGACGACGTGGTCATCGTGCGCGAGGCCGAACTGCGCGAGACCCTGGTACGCCTGGCGTTGGAAGAACACGTGATCGCCGAGGGTGCTGGCGCCCTCGCCCTGGCCGCGGGCCGTCGCGTCGCCGGCAAGCGCAAGTGCGCCGTGGTCTCCGGCGGCAACCTCGATGCCGGCGTGCTCGCCACGCTGCTGTCGGAAGTGCGCCCGCGCGCACCGCGCAGACCGCGCCGCCGCACCCGCGAGCCGGTGCCGGCGCTCGCCAGCCAGGAGCCCGCCATTCCCACCCTCCCCACCCGGCCCCGACCGCCCATGGCCTCTCCGCCCCCGAACCGCGCACCGCGCGCACGACACCCTGACGAGGAAGTCTTCGCATGAACGACCCCGCCGCCCGAGTCCGCATCTTCGACACCAGCCTGCGCGATGGCGAGCAGTCGCCCGGCTGCAGCATGACCGCCGCGCAGAAGCTCCGCTTCGCCCATGCGCTCGCGGAGCTTGGCGTGGATGCGCTCGAGGCCGGCTTCCCCGCCAGTTCGGACGCCGACCGCGACGCCGTGCGCGCGATCGCCCGCGAAGTGCGCGGCAGCACCGTGGTGACGCTGGCGCGCTGCCACGAAGGCGACATCGATGCCTGCGCCTCGGCCCTGGAAGGCGCGGCGCACCCGCGCATCCACGTGTTCATCTCCACCAGTCCCCTGCATCGCGAGCACAAGCTCGGGCTCAGCCGCGAGCAGGTGCTCGAGCGCGCGATCATGGGCGTGACGCGCGCGCGCCGCCTGGTGGACGACGTGGAGTTCTCCGCCGAGGACGCATTGAGGACGGAGCCCGAGTTCCTCGCCGAGATCTGCAGCGCCGCCATCGCCGCCGGTGCGACCACGCTCAATATCCCCGATACCGTCGGCTACACCACGCCCAGCGAGATCCGTGCGCTGTTCGAGTACCTGCGCGCGCACGTGCGCGACGCGGAGAAGGCGGTGTTCAGCGCGCACTGCCACAACGACCTGGGCCTGGCGGTGGCGAACTCGCTGGCGGCGATCGAGGGTGGCGCGCGACAGGTGGAGTGCACGATCAACGGTATCGGCGAGCGCGCCGGCAACTGCGCGCTGGAGGAACTGGTGATGGCGCTGCGCGTGCGCAGCCACTATTACGGCGCGCACACCCGCATCGACAGCCGCCGCCTGGTGCCGACCTCCCGCCTGCTCTCGCGCATCACCGGCATGGCCGTCCAGCGCAACAAGGCCGTGGTCGGCCAGAACGCCTTTGCGCACGAGTCGGGCATCCACCAGCACGGCATGCTCAAGCACCGCGGCACCTACGAGATCATGCGGCCCGAGGACGTGGGCTGGTCGCAGTCGCAGATGGTCATGGGCCGGCACAGCGGCCGCGCTGCCCTCGCCGACCGCCTGCAGGCCCTGGGCTTCCAGTTGGAGGAGGCCTCGTTGAACCGCACCTTCGCCGCCTTCAAGGCCCTGGCCGAAAAGAAGCGCGAAGTGTTCGACGCGGACCTGGAGGCCCTGGTCCTGGGCAGCGACGCCGTGGCCCACCGCGGCTGGCGGCTGTCGCGCCTGCACGTGAGCACCGGCGCGGGCGATGGCGACACCCTGCCCACCGCCAGCGTGCAGTTGCTTGGCGCCGACGGCGCCACGGTCAGCGAGGCCGCGGTCGGCGACGGTCCGGTGCACGCGCTGTTCGCGGCCCTTGCGCGCGCGACCGGCATCGCGCTCGACGTGGACAGCTACCAGGTCTCCAGCGTCACCACCGGCGACGATGCCCAGGGCCAGGCCCAGGTCATCGCGCGCGTGGACGGCGTCGAGGTCACCGGCTCCGGGACCAGTACCGACATCCTGGAAGCCAGTGCGCACGCCTGGCTCGACATCGCCAACCGGCAGTCGCGCGCGCGCGCGCCGGCCGTCCGCAGGCAGGCCGCCATCGCCTGAGACTCCCCACTTTCCCTGATCCAGACCCCGGCGCGCCGCGCCGGGCGCCAGCCGCCGGACACCCGACATGACCGCACAAGTTCCCCGCACCCTGTTCGACAAACTCTGGGACGCGCACCTCGTCAGCCCCGAAACCGAGGCGGCGCCCGCCGTCCTCTACATCGACCTGCACCTGATCCACGAGGTGACCTCGCCGCAGGCCTTCTCCGAACTCGAGTCGCGCGCACTCTCGCCGCGCCGGCCCGACCTCACCAAGGGCACCATGGACCACTCCACGCCGACCCTGCCGGCCGGCGCCGACGGCACGCTCCCGTATGCCTCCGACCAGGCGCGCGCCCAGGTCGCGCGCCTGCGCGAGAACTGTGCGCGCCACGGCATCGAACTGTTCGACATGGACAGTCCCGCGCGCGGCATCGTCCATGTCATCGGTCCCGAACTGGGCCTGACCCGGCCCGGCATGACGATCGTGTGCGGCGACAGCCACACCGCCACCCATGGCGCCTTCGGCGCGCTCGCCTTCGGCATCGGCACCAGCGAGGTCGGGCACGTGCTGGCCACGCAATGCCTGCTGCAGCGCAAGCCGCGCACCCTGGCGATCAACGTCGAGGGCAGGCTTCGCCCCGGCGTCACCGCCAAGGACCTGATCCTGCACGTGATCGGCGTGATCGGCGTCAACGGCGGCACCGGCCACGTGATCGAGTACCGCGGCAGCACCATCCGCGCCCTGTCCATGGACGAGCGCATGACGGTCTGCAACATGTCCATCGAGGCCGGCGCCCGCGCCGGACTGGTCGCCCCCGACGAGACGACCTTCGACTACCTGCGCCACGCACCGCGCGCGCCACGCGGCACCGCTTTCGACGAGGCGGTCGCGGCCTGGCGCAGCCTGCGCAGCGACGAGGGCGCGCGCTTCGACCGCGAGGTGCACGTCGACGCCGCCGACATCCTGCCGACGATCACCTGGGGCACCCACCCCGGCCAGGTCGCAGCGGTCTCGGGCCGGCTGCCCGACACCCGCGCCAGCGACGACGCGAAGGCACGCGACTACATGGGCTGGGAGGCCGACGCCACGCTGGCCGGGCGAGCGGTCGACGTCGTCTTCATCGGCAGCTGCACCAATTCGCGCCTGTCGGACCTGCGCGAGGCGGCACGGGTGCTCGACGGTCGCCGGGTGCATCCGCGCGTGCGCATGCTCGTGGTGCCCGGCTCGGAACAGGTCAAGCGCGAAGCGGAGGCCGAGGGCATCGACGCCATCGTGCGCGCCGCCGGCGCGGAATGGCGCGAGCCGGGTTGCTCGATGTGCATCGCCATGAACGGCGACATCGTCGGCCCTGGCCAGCTCGCCGTGTCGACCAGCAACCGCAACTTCGAGGGCCGCCAGGGCAAGGGCGCGCGCACGGTGCTCGCCTCGCCGTTGACGGCGGCGGCCAGCGCGGTCGCGGGCGAGATCACCGACCCACGCGCCTTCCTGTCCCCGGCCATCGCGGCCGCCGCCGAACTGGAGACCGCATGATGCGCCCCTTCACCGAACTGCGCTCGCGCACCGTCGTGCTGCGCGAACGCAACATCGACACCGACCAGATCATCCCGGCGCGCTTCCTGACCACGACCGAGCGGCAGGGCCTGGGCCAGCACGCTTTCCAGGACTGGCGCCAGCGCGAGGACGGCTCGCCGGACCCGGACTTCCCCTTCAACCGCCCCGAGAATGCCGGTGCCTCGATCCTCGTGGCCGGACGCAACTTCGGCTGCGGCTCCTCGCGCGAGCATGCGCCCTGGGCGCTGGTCGACCTGGGCCTGCGCGCGGTGGTCAGCGCACAGATCGCCGACATCTTCCGCAGCAACGCGCTCAAGAACGGCCTGCTGCCGGTGGTCCTGGACGAAGCCGTGGTCGACGAACTGCTCGAGCACCCCGGGATCGAACTGCACATCGACGTGGCGCGCCGCCTCGTCACCCTGCCCGGCGGCAGCCAGGTCGAGTTCCCCCTGGACGCCTTCGCCCGCACCTGCCTGCTGGAAGGGGTCGACCAGCTCGGCTACCTGCTGCGCCAGGCGCCCGCCATCCAACGCTACGAGGCAATGCACCATGAGGGCCACGCCCATGCACGCTGACATCGTCGTCCTGCCCGGGGACGGCATCGGTCCCGAAGTCACCGCCGCCGCCGTGCAGGTCCTGCTCGCGGTCGCCAAGCGCTACGGCCATGCCTTCCATTTCAACGAACACCTGATCGGCGGTGCCGCGATCGACGCCACCGGCGAGGCCCTGCCCGCCGCCACGCTGGAGGCTGCGCGCCGCGCGGACGCGGTCCTGCTGGGCGCCGTCGGCGGGCCGAAGTGGTCCGACCCGCGCGCCAGCGTCCGGCCCGAACAGGGCCTGCTGGCGATCCGCGCCGCGCTGGGCCTGTTCGCCAACCTGCGACCGGTGGCGCCGCACCCCGCCGCGTTCGGCGCCTCGCCGATCAAGCCGCACCTGCTCAATGGCGTCGACCTGCTGGTGGTGCGCGAGCTGACCGGCGGCGTGTACTTCGGCCGCCGCGAGCGCAGCGACGATCGTGCCAGCGACCTGTGCGAGTACACCGTCGCCGAGATCGAGCGCGTCGTCCGCCGCGCCTGCGAGCTGGCCCGCGCACGCCGCGGCCGGCTGACCTCGGTGGACAAGGCCAACGTCCTGGAAACCTCTCGGCTGTGGCGCGAGGTCACCACGCGCGTGGTGCGCGAGGAATACCCCGACGTCGAGCTCGAGCACCAGCTGGTCGATTCGATGGCGATGCACCTGCTCGCCAAGCCCCGCGAGTACGACGTCATCGTCACCGAGAACATGTTCGGCGACATCCTCACCGACGAAGCCTCGATGCTCGCCGGCTCGCTCGGCCTGCTGCCCTCGGCCTCGCTGGGCGAGGGACGGGTGGGGCTGTACGAGCCGATCCACGGTTCGGCGCCCGACATTGCCGGCCGCGGCATCGCCAACCCCTATGCGGCGATCCTGAGCGCGGCCCTGCTGCTGCGCCACTCGCTGGGCCTGGACGCCGAGGCCGCCTGCGTGGAGGACGCCGTCGCCGGGGTGCTGGAGGCCGGCGTGTTCACCGCCGACCTCGCGGCGGAGGGCCGGGCGGTCTCCACGCGCGAAGCCACCATCGCGGTGATCGACCGCCTGCAGCACGACTGCGTGGCCGTCGAGCTGCGCGACTGAGTTCCATGGTGCCGCGGTCGCCATGGATGGTAGGGTCACGGACGACCCACCGCGGACACCGCCATGCCCAGTGCACACACGACCCTTCCCCGCCTCGGCGGCGGCCTGCTCGCCCTGTGCCTCGCGGCCTGCCAGGCACCGGCCGGATCGCCGCCGGCTGCGGTACGGGATGGAGATGCAGCGCGCGACGCCGCGGGTGGATCGCCGCCGGCCGACGCGTTCTTCGCGCGCGTGTCGGCCCTCTGCGGACAGGCCTTCGCCGGGCGCGTCGTCGTGGACGTGCCCACGCCCGCGGGCGACGACCCTTTCGCCGGCAAGCCCCTGGTGATGCACGTGCGCGACTGCAGCGCGGACGAGCTGCGCATTCCCTTCCACGTCGGCGCGGACCGTTCGCGCACCTGGGTCCTCGGCCGCACCGCGACGGGCCTGCGCCTGCACCATGACCACCGCCACGAGGACGGCAGCGAGGACGTGCTGACGATGTACGGCGGCCACACCCTCGAGCCCGGGACACCCGGGCGGCAGGTCTTCCCGGCCGACACGGGCTCGAAGGCACTGTTCACCCGCGAGGGACGCGCGGTCTCCAACGCGAACGCCTGGGCGATGGAGATCGAACCGGGGACGATGTTCGCCTATGCGCTGACCCGCCCGGGCCGGGAATTCCGCGTCGAGTTCGACCTCGGCACGCCGGTCGACGTCCCTCCTCCCGCCTGGGGCCACGACGCCACGCGCTGAACCGGTCCCGCTGCCAGGCGACGGGACCGGTGCGCGTGCCCGTCAGGCGTCGGCGGGCACCTTGACCCGGAACCAGGCGGCGTAGAGCGCCGGCAGGAAGAACAGGGTCAGGACCGTCGCGACCAGCAGGCCCCCCATGATCGCGACCGCCATCGGTCCGAAGAACACGCTGCGCGACAGCGGGATCATCGCCAGGATCGCCGCCAGCGCGGTCAGCACGATGGGCCGGAAGCGACGCACGGTGGCCTCGACGATGGCGCGCCAGGTCTCGTGGCCCTCAGCGCGGTCCTGCTCGATCTGGTCGACCAGGATCACCGAGTTGCGCATGATCATGCCGGCCAGGGCGATCGTGCCCAGCATCGCGACGAAGCCGAAGGGCACGCGGAACACCAGCAGGAACAGGGTCACGCCGATCAGGCCGAGCGGCGCGGTCAGCAGCACCATCACGCTGCGCGAGAAGCTGCGCAGCTGCAGCATCAACAGGGTGAACACCACGAACAGGAACAGCGGCACCCCAGCGATGATCGAGTTCTGGCCGCGCGCCGAGTCCTCGACGCTGCCGCCGATGTCGATCGAGTAGCCGTACGGCAGCGCCTCGCGCAGGCCATCGAGCGTGGGCGAGATCTGCGCCATCACCGTCGCCGGCTGGGTGCCGTCGTAGATGTCGGCGCGCACGGTCATCGTCGGACGGCGGTCGCGGTGCCAGATGATCCCGTCCTCGAAGCCGTATTCCAGGGTCGCGACCTGGCGGATGGGCACGTTGCCGCCGCCCGGCAACGGGATGGCCAGGCTGCCGAGCCCCTCCAGGTCGAGCCGATCGGCGTCGGTGCCGCGCAGGCGCATCTCGATCAGTTCGTTGCCTTCGCGGTAGGTGCTCACGTACATGCCCGACAATGCGCTGCCCAGGAACTGCGCGATCTGCGCCGAGCTCAGTCCGATCGCTCGGGCGCGCTCCTGGTCGATGCGCAGGTTGACCACCTTGCCCGGCTCGTCCCAGTCCAGGTTGACGTTGGTGACGTGCGGGTTGGCCGCGATCCTCGCGCGGACGTCGCCGGCGATGCGACGCACCTCGTCGATGTGTTCGCCCGACACGCGGAACTGCACCGGATAGCCCACCGGCGGCCCGTTCTCCAGACGCGTGATGCGCAACTGCAGTTCGGGGAACAGGGGCACCACGTCGGCTATGAACCACTCGCGCACCGCCTCGCGGGCCTCGTTGTCCTTCGGCAGCAGCACGAACTGGGCGAAGTTCGCCGCCGGCAGCTGCTGGTCCAGCGGCAGGTAGAAGCGCGGGGAACCGGTGCCCACATAGGCCACGTAATTGTCCAGGTCCTCGCGCTCGGCGAGGATGGCCTCGAGCTTGCGCGCCTGCGCTTCGGTGGCCTTCAGCGAGCTGCCCTCGGCGAGCTCCATGTCGACCATCAGTTCGGGACGCACGGAGTCCGGGAAGAACTGCTGCGGCACGAAGCGGAACATCAGGACGGACGCGACGAACGCCGCGACGGTGATCAGGATGACGGTCTTGCGGCGGCGCACGCACCAGCCCAGCAGGTGGCGGAAGCGGGCGTAGAAGCGCGTGTCGTAGGGATCGTGGTCGCGGCCGTCGTGCGGCGCGGGCGCAATGTAGTCGGCCAGCGCGGGATGGCGGTCGGCCCAGCGTTGCCGGCGGGCGTGCCAGCGCGCGGCCAGCGAGCCGGGCTTCGGCGCGGCGCCATGCCCGTGGTCGGGCAGCAGCTTGTCGCCCAGGTAGGGAATGAACATCACCGCCGCGATCCAGGACACCACCAGGGCGATGGTCACGACCTGGAACAGGGAGCGCGTGTACTCGCCGGTGCTCGAGGCCGCCGTCGCGATCGGCAGGAAGCCGGCGGCGGTGATCAGGGTACCGGTCAGCATCGGGAACGCGGTGCTCTCCCACGCGAAGGCCGCGGCCTTCAGGCGGCTCAGCCCCTGCTCCATCTTGATGGCCATCATCTCCACGGCGATGATCGCGTCGTCGACCAGCAGGCCCAGCGCCAGCACCAGCGCGCCCAGCGAGATCTTGTGCAGGCCCACGCCGAAGAACGCCATCGCCGCGAAGGTCATCGCCAGCACCAGCGGGATCGACAGGGCCACCACTAGGCCGGTGCGAAGGCCGAGCGACAGGAAGCTCACCAGCAGCACGATCACCACCGCCTCGGCCAGGACCTTCACGAACTCGCCCACCGAGGCATCGACCGCGGCGGGCTGGTCGGCGACGCGGTGCAGTTCCATGCCGGTCGGCAGCGTGTCCTGCAGGCGCGCGAACTCCTCGTCGAGGGTCTTGCCCAGATCGAGGATGTTGCCGCCGTCGCGCATCGCCACGCCCAGGCCGATCGCGTCCTGGCCCTTGTACCGCATCCGCGGCGCCGCGGGATCGGCGAAGCCGCGCTCGACCCGGGCGAGGTCGCCCAGGCGGAAGGTGCGGTCGCCGACGCGGATCGGGAAGGCGCGGATCTCGTCGACGGATTCGAACTTGCCGTCCACGCGCAGCGGCACGCGGCTGCTGTCGGTCTCGAAGAAGCCCGCCGGCACCATCGCGTTCTGCTGTTCAAGCGCCTGCTGCACCGAAGCGGCCGGCACGCCGAGCGTGGCCAGCTTGTCGTTGGACAGCTCGATCCAGACCTTTTCGTCCTGCACGCCGAACAGTTCGATCTTGCCGACGTCGTCCAGTTCCTGCAGCGCGAGCTGGATGCGCTCGGCATAGTCCTTCAGCACCGCGTAGTCGAAGCCTTCGCCCGTCAGCGCGTAGATGTTGCCGTAGGTGTCGCCGAATTCATCGTTGAAGAAGGGCCCGACCACTTCGGCCGGGAGGGTGGCGCGGATGTCGCCCACCTTCTTGCGCACCTGGTACCACAACGGTTCGATTTCCTTCGAACGCATGGAGTCCCGGGCCATGAAGATGATCTGCGACTCGCCGGCGCGCGAGTACGAGCGGATGAACTCGTACTCGCCGGTTTCCATCAGCTTCTTCTCGATCCGCTCGGTGACCTGGGTCGAGACTTCCTCGGCGGTGGCGCCCGGCCACATCGTCCTGATCACCATCGCCTTGAAGGTGAACTCGGGGTCTTCGCTGCGCCCCAGGTTGAGGTACGAGAAGGTGCCGGCGACCGCGACCACCAGCATCATGTAGACGACAAGGCTGCGATGGCGCAGCGCCCATTCGGATAGATTGAAGCCCATGGCCGGTCACCGGTCCCCGGCGGGGACGTCGCTGGACGGCGGGCCATCCTTGCCCCCCGCGCCCAGGCGTACCGGCCGGTTGTCGCGATCCACGGGCGACACCGCCTGCCCGTCCTGCAGCAGGTGGCCGCCCGCCGCGACGACCCAGTCCCCGGGCGCCAGGCCCGAGGTGACCGCAACCCGGCTGGCGCCGTATCGACCCACCTGCACGGCCCGTTGCTCCAGCGTCGAGTCCGACGGGTCGACGACGAATACCGAGGTGGCGCCATCGACCTCGAGCACGGCCGCGAGGGGCACGGCCAGGGCGTCGCCCGTGTGGCGATCCATGTGCACGCGCGCGCTCTGTCCCAGCTCGAGCGCGCCAGGGGGTGCATCGACGGCGACACGCGCCGCATACGTGCGCGACGCCGGGTCGGCGGCCGGCGAGACTTCGCGGATGGTGCCCGGCCAGCGCTTGCCGGGCGCCGACCACAGGCTGACCTCGACGGCCATGCCCGGCTCGACCTGTTCGATCGCGCCTTCCGGGATCGCGAACGCGACCTCGCGCGGGCCGTCCGCCGCCAGGGTGAAGATGGCCTGGCCCGCCGCGACGACCTGCCCGGCCTCGGCCTGGCGCGCCGCGATCACGCCGTCGGCCGGCGCCTCAAGGCGGGTGTAGGCGGCCTGGTTGTTGGCGACGTCCAGCTCGGCCCGGGCCGCGGTGACCTGCCCTTGCGCGGCGGTCGCGGCGGCGTTCTGCGCATCGATCGCCGAACGGCTCACCAGGCGGTCCTCGCCCAGCTTGGCCACGCGCGACTGGTCGGCGCGCGCGCGCGACAGTTCGGCCTCTGCGGCGGCAAGCTGCGCGCGCGCGGCACGGGCACGGGCCGCGTAGTCGTCGCCGTCCAGGATCGCCAGGACCTGGCCCCGCTCCACGCGATCGCCGACATCGACCCGGCGCTCGACCAGGTTGCCGCCGACCCGGAACGCCAGCGGGCTTTCCTCGCGGGCGCGGACATCGCCCGCGAAGGCGTCGTCGCCTGCGCCCTGGGCGCTGGGCTGGACCACCAGCACCGGTCGGGCGACCGCGGCGTCGGGCGAACGGTCGCCGCACGCGGCGACCGCGATCATGAGGGAGGCCAGCGCCGCGGCCCGCAGGGCCGGGCCGGGCCGGAACGCGTCCGGTGAAGGCAGCTGAGACATGGATCGTCCTTGGGGGAGGATTAATAAACTGACCGGTACTGTATAAATATAAAACCCAATAGTCTAGTATTGTGTGATGAGCCGTTCCGACGCATCCCCCACCAAGCCCGCCGGCCCCGGTCGCCCGAAGGACCCGGCCAAGCGCGCCGCGATCCTGGAGGCCGCCAAGCGCATGTTCACCCAGCACGGGTTCGACGGCGCCAGCATGGACCAGATCGCCACCGAAGCCGGGGTCTCCAAGCTGACGGTGTACAGCCACTTCGGCGACAAGGAAGGCCTGTTCGGCGCGGCGGTGAAGTCGCACTGCGAACAGAGCCTGCCCACGACCCTGTTCCATGCCCGCCCCGACATGCCCCTGCGCGAGCGCCTGCTGGAAATCGCCGAGGCTTTCTACGCGATGATCTCCAGTCCGGAAGCGGTCGCCGGGCACCGGATGCTGTGCTCGCCGCAGTTGGCCGAGTCGCCCTTGCCGCGACTGTTCTGGGAAGCCGGGCCGATGCGGGTCCAGCGCGATTTCGCCGGACTCCTGCAGCGCCGCATCGAGGCGGGTGAACTGGTCGTCCCCGACGTGCCGCGCGCGGCGGCCCAGTTCTTCACCCTGCTCAAGGGCGAACCGCATGCGCAGCTGGTGTTCGGCTGCTGCCGGCCCGGCACGGACGACGTGCATGTCCACCTGGCGGCCTCGGTGGACATGTTCCTCAGCGCCTACGCCGCGCGGCGGGTCCCCCGCGCGCCCTGAACCGGCCATGTGTAGTGGTGACTTATGGCACTAAATCACCTACCGCGTTGCCGCCATCCTGACCACTCGCGGGCCCCTCGCCGCCGCTTGCCGGCCGGTCGATTAGAATGATGGGCTGACCGCGTGATACGAGAACGACATGACGACGATGGACTACGCCAAGGCACGTGAACTGATGGTCGAACAGCAGGTTCGGCCCTGGGACGTGCTCGACCCGCGCATTCTGGACGTGCTGTCCACGCTGCCGCGCGAGGCATTCGTGGCCGAGGCGCACCGCAAGCTGGCGTACTCGGACGTCCCGCTGCCGCTGGCCCACGGCGAATTCATGATGAAGCCCGTGCTCGAGGGGCGCAGCCTGCAGTCGCTCGACGTGCAGGTGGGCGAGAGCGTGCTCGAGATCGGCACCGGCAGCGGCTTCCTGACCGCCTGCCTGGGCCGCCTGGCCCGCGAGGTCGTCAGCATCGAGCGTCATGCCGACCTGGCCGACGCCGCGCGCGCGCGGCTGGTCGAACAGGGCGTCAACAATGCCAGCGTGGTCCACGCCGATGCGTTCACCTGGGACAACAGCCGTCGCTTCGACGCCATCTGCGTGACCGGCGCGGTCGACCGCATCCCCGCCCGCTTCATGGAATGGCTCGCGCCCGGCGGCCGCATGTTCGTCATCCGCGGCCGCTCCCCGGCGATGGAAGCCGTCCGCCTGACCTCGGCGCGGGGCGATGCCTGCAACGACGTCAACGCCGCGCGCATCGAATCGTTGTTCGAGATCGACCTCCCCTACCTCGCGGGCGCTGCGCCCGTGCCGACTTTCGAGTTCTAAAGGAAAAAAGGAACCCGCATGATCCGCCGCCCCCTCGTTCTCGCCCTCGCCTTCGTGCTGGCCCCCTCGCTGGCATCGGCCGAAGACCTGATGCAGACCTACGAGCTGGCACGTGCCGGCGATCCGCAGTTCTCCGCCGCCGAGGCCAACCGGCTGGCCGTGCGCGAGGGCGCCGTGCAGGCACGTGCGCAGATGCTGCCCCAGCTGGGCGGCTCGGCCTCGCTTACGCGCAACAGGAGCGACAACGACGGCACCCAGGTGATCGGTGGCACGCCGATCCCCGGCGGCGCCAGCGACTCGAGCAGCGAATCGACCACCCGCCAGTACGGGCTGCGCCTGGACCAGATGATCTTCGATCGCGCCCGCTTCACCACGCTCAAGAGCCAGAAGGCGCTGAGCGAGGCCAGTGACTACCAGTTGGAGTCTGCCGGCGACAACCTGATCACGCGGACGTCGGCTGCCTACTTCACGGTGCTGGTGCAGCTGGAGACCCTCGCGGCCGCCCAGGCCGCCGAGGACGCCGCCAAGAAGCAGTTCGACTACGCCGACAAGCGCCTGGAGGTCGGACTGGCGCCGATCACCGACGTCTACGAAGCCCGTGCGCAGTACGAGAGTGCCCGCGCCATCACCATCCTCAGCCGTAACACGCTCGAGGACGCCTACCAGGCGCTGGCCGAGATCACCGGTCAACCGGTACGCAACCTCAAGGGCCTGCCGATGGACTTCCAGCCCGAACTGCCCAATGCCCTGGGCGCCGACGACTGGGTGCAGACCGCCATCGACAACAACCCGGCGCTGCAGGCCAAGGAGTACCAGCTCGCCTCGGCCGAGGCCGACGTCAGCACGGCCCGCGCCGGGCACTGGCCGACCCTGTACCTGGGCGGCAACTATGGCGACACCAACAACGACGGCAGCTCGACGAACAACATCACGCAGGCGACCTCCGACTACGAGAACAATGCCCGGTCGCGCAGCATCGGGGTCACCCTGAGCGTGCCGATCTACTCCGGCGGCGGCGTGCAGTCCGGCGTCCGCCAGGCCCTGGCCCGCCGGGACATCGTCCAGGACGAACTGGTGCAGCAGCGCCGCGCGCTCGAGCGCAACGCACGCAACGCCTACCAGACCGTGGTCGCCGGCATCAGCGAGGTCGAGGCGCGCCGCCTCGCCCTGGTCTCCGCGCAGAGCGCCTACGACGCCTCCAACGTCGGTCTGGAAGTGGGTACCCGCACCGTGCTCGACGTCCTGCAGAACCAGCGCACCCTGTTCGAGGCGCAGCGCGCGTATGCCGAGGCGCGCTACAACTACCTGCAAAGCCGCCTCCTGCTCGAGCAGGCCGCGGGCACCCTCGATGCCGAGGACGTGATGGACGTCAACCGCCTGTTGACCGCCAACGCCGAAGCCGACGTGAAGCTGTAAGCCGACGCGCGCCGGGCCCACGCCCGCGCACGCCATGGAAGCAAAGGCCGGCGAAAGCCGGCCTTTTTCTTGGTTGTTCTCCCGCTGAGGGGAGGATGGCGCATCGCCGGCAACGGTAGCCTGCAAAGACGTCATCCCAGCGAACGCTGGGATCCAGCCGTGACTCTGCCGGGCCCCCGGGTGCGCTTCGCTTGCCCGGGCTACGCGGCTGGCGATCGGGCGTTCGCAGCTTCGTAGGATGGGTAGCGCGAAGCAAAACCCATCATGCGCGGTAGCCGGTAGCCATGGTGGGTATCGCCTTCGGCTCGACCCACCCTACGGTCCTGCAGTTGCATTTGCAGTTGACCTTGACCTTCGCGACTTTGAGGCCGCCGAGCACCGCAGAGCGTGGCGGCCGAAGAGGCGCCCTTGTCTGAGCGCAGCGAGTTTGGGCGCCGTGCCGCCAGCGCCGAGGCGCACAGGGAACCGGTACGGCGAAGCCGAACCGGCGGCCGATGGAGCCGGCGGTTTTGGTTCCTTTTGACAAGACAAAAGGGACTCGCACGCGCAGCGGGCGAAAGCCTTTGACTTTGCCCTCATGCCGGGCGCCCGAGTGCGCTTCACTTCTCCGGGCTACGCGGCCGGCGATCAGGCATTCGCAGCTTCGTAGGATGGGTAGCGCGAAGCAAAACCCATCGCGCGTCGTGCGTGCAGCTTCGCGACGGTGGGTTTCGCCTTCGGCTCTACCCACCCTACGCCGACGCAGCAGCCAAACCCCGTCCGGCAGCCCCTACAAGCCGTCATCCCAGCGAACGCTGGGGTGAGGCGGACCGCTTGCGCGGCACTGCCGCGCGGTCTGGCCGAACGCCCAGCGCCCTGCGCTGGGCCGGGGAGAACTCCCGAGGCTTGCCAAAGTCTGGATTCCAGCGTTCGCTGTGATGAGGAAAGGTGATGGACGAGCATCGCAGGATGCGTAGCGCGAAGCAAAACCCATCGCGCGTCGTGCGTGCAGCTTCGCGACGGTGGGTTTCGCCTTCGGCTCTACCCACCCTACGGCCACGCAGCAGCCTCACCCCGTCCGGCAGCCCCGCAGCCGCGCTCAGCCCAGGGGCTGGCTGCGCGGCGTGCCGTCGACAGCGGGCACCGGCGGTAGCGCCGGCTGGATCAGGGCCAGCGTGGTGGCGAGCGCGCCGCGTCCGGACTCGATGAGCGCATGGCCGGCCTCGACCATGCGCTCGCACTCCGCGGGCGAGTCCAGTAGCGCGAGCAGTTCCCGCCCGACCGCGTCGGCGTCCTCGCCGATTCGGATCGCGCCGGCCCGGACGAACAGGCGCGAGATCTCGGCGAAGTTGTGCAGGTGCGGCCCGGTCACGATCGCGGTACCCGCCGCCGCGGGCTCGAGCAGGTTGTGGCCGCCAACCGCTTGCAGGCTCCCGCCCACGAAGGCGACGTCGGCCGCGGCATAGAAGTTCATGAGCTCGCCCAGGGTGTCGACCACGAAGACGTCGTCGCCGGCCTGCGGCCAGCGCGCGCGCGAGCGCGTGGACACCGTCATGCCCGACATCCGCGCCAGTTCGGCCACCACGCGGAAGCGCTCGGGATGGCGGGGCGCCCAGAGCAGAAGGAGGTCGGGATGCCGCTCGCGCAGGCGACGATGGATCGCCATGACTGCCGCTTCCTCGTCCTCGTGGGTACTGGCGGCGATCCACGCCGGCGCGCCCCCCCGGTACTGCCGGCATTCGGCGGCGAAGGCATCCAGGCCCTCGGGCACGGGCACGTCGAACTTCAGGTTGCCCGACTCCACGACCTGTTCGCTGCGCGCGCCCAGTCGCACGAAGCGCATGGCATCGGCCACCGACTGCGCGGCGACGGTATGCACGGTCCGCAACGCGCGTCCCACCAGTGGCGCCAGCACGCGGTAACCGCGCAGTGAGCGCTCCGAAAGCCGCGCATTGAGGATGTACACCGGCACGCCGCGGTCGCGGCAGCCGAACAGCAAGTTCGGCCATAGCTCGGTTTCCATGATCAGCGCGACGCTCGGCCGGTAGTGGTCGAGGAAACGGCCGACCGCGCCGGGCAGGTCGTAGGGCAGGTAGACATGGTCGATCGCGCCGCCCCACAGCGCGTTGACGCGCTCGGACCCGGTCGGGGTGATGCTGGTGACCAGCAGCCGCAGGTCCGGACGGGCGCGCCTGAGCGCATTGACCAGCGGCGCGGCGGCATTGACCTCGCCGACGGACACCGCGTGCAGCCAGATCGTGCGCGCGCCCTGCGCCTGGCTGGCCGGGGCGTCGTGGTAGGCCGCATAGCGCTCGGGCCAGCGCAGGAAGTAGGCCTGCTGGCGGAAGCCACGCCAGATGAGGTGGTACAGGGTGATCGGCACCAACAGGTAGAGGACGGCCGAATACAGGCCGCGCAATAGGCGCTCGATGGAATCACTCCGCATGGCGCAAGGATAACGAAGCCGCGCCCGCCTGCGGGCGGCGCCGTGCGACCGCGGCCGGTAGAATCGCCGGATGCGCGACGACACCCCGCTGCCATTTCCTCCGATGGGCCCGCGCCACTGGCCGGCCTGGATCGGCGTCGGCCTGATGGCGGCGGCCGGTCGCCTGCCGTGGCCGCTCCAGCGCGGCCTGGGTCGCGCGCTGGGCGCGCTCGCCTTTGCCCTGGCCGGGAGTCGCCGGCGGGCGGCGGCGACCAACGTGGCACTGTGTTTCCCGGAACTGGACGAGGCCGGGCGACGGCGACTGGTGCGCGAGAGCTTCCGCGACCTCGGGATCGGCTTCCTGGAGTTCGCGCGCGCGTGGTGGGGCACGATCGAACCGATGCGCCGTCGCGTGCGGATCGAGGGCGTGGAGCAGGTCGAGGCCTTGCGTGCCGGGGGGCGCGGCGTGCTGCTGGTGTCCGGCCATTTCATGACCCTGGAGATCTGCGGCCGGCTGATGTGCGACCGCCTCCCACTGGCCGGCATGTACCGCCGCTACCGCAGCCCGGTGATGGAATGGGCGGTGAGGCGCGGACGCCAGCGCTATGCGGTGGCGATGTTCGCCAACGAGGAAGTGCGGCCGGCGATCAAGCACCTCAAGCAGGGCGGGATCCTGTGGTATGCGCCGGACCAGGACATGCGCGGCAAGGACACCGTCTTCGTGCCGTTCTTCGGCGTCCCGGCGGCGACGATCACCGCGACCCACCAGTTCGCGCGCCTGGGCAACTGCGTGGTGGTGCCGTTCTTCCACCGGCGCGACGGCGCGGACTACGTGCTCCGCCTGGGGGCGCCGCTTGACGGCGTACCCTCGAAAGATCCCGTCGCCGACACCGCCAAGGTCAACGTGGCGATCGAGGACATGGTGCGCGAAGCACCCAGCCAGTACCTGTGGATCCATCGTCGGTTCAAGCGCCGGCCGGAAGGCGAGGCGCCGCCCTACTAGGAGCCCGCGACGGGCCGCGGCACGCGGTGCTCACGCCGCCGCGCGCGGCGGCTCCCCGTCCCGCGCGAGCAGGCTGCCTGCATACAGCGCCGCCAGCAGCAGGGTGAAGCCGCCCCAGAACGTCGAGTAGAAGGCCAGGTGGGTGTTGAACGGGAACACCGTCACCGCCAGCGCGAGCATCGCCGGTCGCGCGCGGCGTCGCGAGTCTTCATCGGCGAAACGCCAGGCACGCCAGGCCAGCGCCGCGCCCGCCAACCAGAGCAGCAGCCCGAAGCCGCCGGTTTCGCTGAGCACTTCCAGCACGATCTGGTGGGCATGGAAGGCCGGTCCCTCACCCCAGGCCGCGACCTCGCCGGGGCTGGGATCGCAGGGCGGGAAGGCCTCCCGGAAACCCCGCGCGCCCACGCCGTTGAATGGATGCGTGCGTGCCATGCAGGTGGCAGCGCCCCAGATCCGGGCACGCCCCGACAGGGCCGTGTCGACGCCGGCCTCGTCCCCGGTCAGGGCCTGCGCGGTGCGTTGCACGCGCTCCGCCACCTGCGGCGAGGTCACGCTCAGCAGCAGGAGCAGCACGCCGCCGAACGCGAAGACGCCCAGCAGCTTCTTCCAGCCCAGCAGGCGCCAGCCCGACAACAGGAGCACGAGGCCATATGTCAGCCACGAGGCACGCGAGCCTGCCAGCACGATGACGACGCCGATCGCGGCGGACGCGATGAGCCAGCCCACGGTCCCGAAGCGCCGGCCCGCCGCGTAAAGCGCGAACGGCGACAGACTGGCAAGCACCAGTCCCAGCTTGAGGTTGCACGGCCCCAGGACGCCGCTGAGGCGGTCGACGCCCGCGACTTCGTCCGCGCTGCACATGCCGCGTCCACTGATCGCATGCTTGACCGCGTCGATCCCGGCGAACAGCGGACTGGTACCCAGGGCCGCCTGTGCGAGGGCATCGGCCGTCCATGTGAACACGATCACCGCCAGGCCGCCGAAGGTGATGCGGCGCCCTCGCGCATCTGCCACCGCGGAGGCCGCCAGCCACAGGAACGGCAGGTAGCGCAGGTCGGCGGCAGCCTCCTTCAGCGCACGCGGCACGTCGACCGCGTCGAACGACGACACGAGCTCGGGCAACCAGTACGCGAAGAAGAGCACGCTGGTGAGCGCCCAGGCCTGGCCGCTGAGCAACTGCGTGCCTCCGCGGAAGCGCGAGGCGACCAGCTTGGCCAGCGCCGCCACCGCACCCAGTACCAGGACCGCCTCGGCGTAGCCGGGCGCCGGCCACAGCAGGACGTAGGCGAGGATCCAGACCGGTGCCCAGCGCCAGCCAGCCCTGGGCGGGACCTTCTCGGCGGCGGTCGTGGCGGTCGCGTCAGTCGATGAGTTCGTCATAGACGGCAAGCGTGGCGTCCTGCATGGCGCGCAAGGTGTGGGCGGACATCGTAACGGTTGCGGTGCCGGGCCGGGTCAACAGGCGCCGCGCGGTCGCGTGCAAGGCACCGGTGTCGAAAGGCGCGACCGCGCCCTCGGGCTGCAGTTCCCGCAGCAACTCGCCGACGCCGCCGTGGGCCCAGCCAACCACCGGCCGGCCGCAGGACAGCGCCTCGATGACGGTGCGCCCGAAGGCCTCGGGCTTGCGCGAGACCTGCAGCACCAGGTCGCTGGCGGCATAGGCGCGGGCGACCGCGTCGGTGGGCGGCGTGATCGCAAGGGCGTCGCCCACGCCCAGGCCCGACGCGTTCGCCTCGAGTTCGGCGAGATAGGCTTCGCGGCCGGCCTCGCGGGCACCGGGCAACCACAGGCGCGCATCCAGGTCCTCCCCGCGCAAAGCGGCCAGCAGCTCGATCGCATCGGCATGACCCTTCAGGCGCGTGCCGCGGCCCGGCAGCAGCAGCAGCGGCCCCTCGCCGGCGAGCGCAGGATGAAGGCCTGCCGCCCACGCCCGCGCCGCCGGGTCCGGCCGCGGCGCGGTCGGGAAGTCGGCCGGGTCGATCCCGCGCGGCACCACGCGCAGGCGGGTCGGATCGGTATCGGGATAGTGGTGCATGACATAGTCGCGGACGGTGCCCGACACGCAGATCACGCGTTCGCCGCGGGTCATGACCGCGCTGTAGCGCGACGGCGAGTTCAGCCCATGGACCGTGGTGACGAAACGCGGTCGTTGCGCGACATCGATGCCGCGCAGCGCGCGCCACGCGACCCACGCCGGGAGCCGCGAGCGCGCATGGACGATGTCGGCACCCTCGGCGACCAGCAGGCGCCGGAGCGCGCCGGCCCTGAGCAGGGTGAGCGGCGACTTGCGGCCGATGTCCATGCGGACGTGCACCGCGCCCAGTTCTTCCAGGCGCGGGACCAGGCGCCCGCCGGCGGAGACCACCAGCGCTCGATGGCCCGCGCGCACGAGCGCCTGGGCGATCTCCAGCGTCGAGCGCTCGACGCCACCCGATTCGAGCGCCGGCAACACCTGGACCACCGTCAACCGGCGCATGCCTGCCTCGAGGATGCGGCGGCGAGGGAGAGGACCCGGCTCGGTCCCGGATGGCGAGGCAACCGCCAACGGTCGACGCCGCGCGCTGGCCGCGTGTTGGCGGTAGGTCCCGGCCGCGGCGCAGGCAAGCCGGCGGTCGCTCAGTCCTGCAGGACGAAGTGCGCGCCGCAGTACGGGCACTGCACCTCGCCTTCGGCTTCGATCGGCAGGTAGACCCGCGGGTGCGAATTCCACAAGGCCATGGTGGGCGTCGGGCAGCTCAGCGGCAGGTCCGCGCGGGTCACGCTGTAACGCTGCTCGGCGTTGGCCTGGGTTGTGTGGGTGCTGGGGGCGGCGGTCATGTCGGCGTGCGCTGGCGGGTATCGCGGGAGGGCGCCAGTCTAGCAGTCCGGGCGCGCGGGGGCACCGCGCGCCCGGGCGTTCAGGCCGGCAGGTCGAACAGCAGCGCGGTGGCGTCGCCGTCCGCCGACAGGTCCAGGCGCGTGGACTCGCCCGCGACGCCGAGCGCGTCGCCGGCGGACAGCGCATGGCCGGCGTCGCCGATGCTGGCGCTGGCCTGGCCACGGGCCAGGTGCAGCCAGTAGCGCCGACCCGGCTGGAACGGGTACTGGATCGCATCGCCCGCCACAAGGCGGGCCTCCATCAGGCGCGCGTCCTGGCGGATGGCGATGCTGCCGTCGGCGCCATCGGGCGAGGCCAGCAGGTTCCAGCGTCCGCTGGCGCCCGCAGCGACGTCGCGCTGCGCATAGGCCGGCGGTGCGTTGACGCGGTCGGGCTGCAGCCAGATCTGCAGGAAGTGCACCGGCTCGCTGTCGGAGGCGTTGAATTCGCTGTGCTCGACGCCGTGGCCGGCCCCCATCCACTGCAGCTCCCCCGGACGGATGACCCCGCCGCCGCCGCTGCTGTCCTTGTGCGCCAAGGCCCCCTCGAGCACGTAGCTGAGGATCTCCATGTTGGCGTGGCCGTGGGTGGGGAAGCCCGCGCCGGGCGCGACGCGGTCCTCGTTGATCACCCGCAACGCCCCGAACCCCATCCAGGCCGGATCGTAGTAATGGCCGAACGAGAAGGTGTGGCGGCTGTCCAGCCAGCCGGCCTGCACGCGGCCCCGGTCGCCGGATCGACGTTCGATGATCATGGTCGGCGTTCCCGGAGCCTTACTTGGTCGCGCCGGCGTCGGGCTTGGGCACCATTGCCTCGACGGTGATGCGGATCTGCACCTGGTCGCTGACGTTGGGTGCGTACTTGTCGATGCCGAAATCGCTGCGCTTGATCACCGCGGTGGCGTCGAAACCGGCGGCCTCGCGCTTGCCCAGCGGGTGCACGCCCAGCTTGTTGATCGTGGTGTCGAGCAGCACTTCGCGGGTGACGCCGTGCAGGCTCAGGTCACCCCAGATGCGCAGCTTGCTGTCGCCAGCGGCTTCGACGCGGGTGCTCTTGAAGGTGATCTCGGGGTAGGTCGCCGCATCGAAGAAGTCGGCGCTGCGCAGGTGGTCGTTGAAGTCCGGCACGTGCGATTCCAGGCCGCTCAACGGAATGGTGACCGAGACCGAGGACTGGCCGACGTTGTCGGCGTCGTAGGTGATCGTGCCGTCCACGTCGCCGAAGTGGGCGATCGGGTTGGAGAAGCCGAAATGGCTCCAGGACGCGATCACGTCGGTGTGGTTGGGGTCGATGTCGTAGCTCACCGGCGCGGCGAAGGCGGCGGCGCTGGCGACGGAGAGGGCGGTGCCCAGCAGGATTCGCTTCAGCATGGTCTTGGCTCCAGGGGTGGGGTCGGTCGAAGGGGTCAGACGATGCGCGCGGCTTCGTCGAAGGAAAGGCGCGGCGACCGCGGGAACAGCTTGCCGGTGTCGCCGTGGCCGAGGTTGATCAGGAAGTTGGACTTGATGGGGGTGCCGGCGAAGAAGGCCTCGTCGACCTTGGCGTTGTCGAAGCCGGACATGGGACCGGTGTCCAGCCCCAGGGCGCGGGCGGCAAGCAGCAGATAGGCGCCCTGCAGGCTGCCGTTGCGGAAGGCGGCCTCGTGGCGGCCTTCGCGCGGCCCCTCGAACCAGCTCTTGGCATCGGTATGCGGGAACAGCACCGGCAGCTTCTCGTGGAAGTCGGGGTCGAAGCCGACGATCACGGTCACCGGCGCGGCCAGGGTCTTGGCACGGTTGCCTTCGTCCATCGCCGGTGCGAGCCGGGCCTTGGCTTCTTCCGACTTCACGAACACCAGGCGCATCGGGCTCATGTTGGCGCTGGTCGGGCCCCACTTGGCCAGGTCGTACAACTGGTGCAGGGTCTCGTCGCTGACCTCGCCCCCCAGCTCGTTGTGGGTGCGGGCGGTGCGGAAGAGCTGGTCGAGCGAAGCGTCTGGCAAGGTCCTGGACATCAAGGTCTCCATGTCGGCAAGTCGGCGATGGGCGGCGGATCAGGCATCCGATGCAAACGGATTCGCATGGAGGCGCCGCGGGTAACGGGGTGAAGTGTAGAGTCTGGCAGTCATGGTGCCGTCGACATGGCCAGAACGGATTAATCACACCCATGCAACAAACGCGGGGAATTCCCACGATGGACGACAGCACGTGGACACTGACCGACGGCCATGCCGGCAACCGGCGCCAGGCCGAAGCGCTGGCCGCCGCGCTGGGTCGCGATGCCCGTGCGTGGACACTGGATGCGCGGACGCCCTGGCGCTGGGTCTCGCCCCGGCGCCTGCCCGGCAGCCGGCACGCCTTCGGACCTGACTTCGCCCAGGCCCTGCGCCTGGGTCGTGACGCCCTGCCCGGCCTCGCCATCGGGTGCGGCCGCCAGGCAGCCCTGGCCACGCGCCTGTTGCATGCCCGGGGCTGCCGCACGGTGCAGATCCTCGATCCGCGAATCGCACCCCGTCACTTCGACCTGGTCGTCGCGCCCAGCCACGACGGCCTGGAGGGCCGCAACGTGATCACCCTGCTGGGCAGCCTGCACCCGGTCGACGACCTATGGCTGGCCGCGGCCCGGCGGGCGTTCCCCGCACTGGGCGCGCTGCCGGGACCGCGCACCGCCCTGCTGCTGGGCGGCCCGAGCGACCACGCACGCCATGCCACCGGCGACTGGGAGGCACTGTTCGACCGCGTGGTCGACGTGGTCCGCCGGGAAGGAGGCAGCGTGCTGGCCACCGCCTCGCGGCGGACGCCCCCCGCCGTGGTCGCGCGCATGCGCGAGCGGCTGGGCTGGCTGCCCGGGATCACCTGGGCCGACGACCGCGACGGCCCCAATCCCTATGCAGGCCTGCTGGGCTGGGCCGACCGGATCGTCTGCACCGCGGACTCGGTCAACATGCTCTCGGAAGCCTGCGCGACGTTGGCGCCGGTACATGCCGCCGGCATCGACGGCCTGCGTGGCCGCCCCCGGCGATTCGCCGAGAGCCTGCTCGGCCTGGGACGCGTGCAGCCCCTGGGCGAGACACTCGCGTCCTACCCGGTCACCCCTCTTCGCGAAACGGCGCGGGTGGCGATGGAGGTGGCAGGCCGGCTTCGGGGCGAGCCAGCCCCTGGATAGGGCCACGGCCATGCAACCGCCGCCCATCGGCCCACGGCCGTTCGGCCGAGACCACCTGTTGAAGCTGCACCGCTAGCGCCCTTCCGCACCCGCCAGGCTTGCCCTGTATCGCATGGGGGGCATGCCGGCCGCTTTCCGGAAGGCCCGGCAGAGATGGGTTGGCGAGGAATACCCCAGTGCCTCGGCGATTTCGTGGACCCGCAATGTTCGATCGCGCAGCAGCTCGGCGGCATGTTCGCAACGGGCCCTGTTGACGATGTCGCGGTAGCGGATCCCCATCGCGTTCAAGCCGCGCTGCAGACTCCGCGTGCTGGTGTCGAGGGCGTGCGCAGTCCCGTCGATGGACACCCGGCCTGCGAGCACCTGCGTCCGTATGCATGCCACGATCACCCCGAGCGGATGGGCCCGGGTGACGGGATCGAGCCGGGCACGGGCGACATCGCCGACGGTCACGGGGACAGCGCGATCTTCCACAGGTCGACGGCGCAGGAGGACGGCCGCTTCCATCACCAGCGCGATCGCGGGCATGTCGAAGCGCACAGGACACTGGAACAGGTCTTCGTGGCTGCGCGCATCCTCGGGTCGCGGGATGTCCAGCTCGATCCGCAACGGGCGCCAGCCCGATGTCAGATAGTCCTGGCACAGGCTGACCATCACAGCCACGGTGCCAAGCGCGTCGTGCCGATACCCCACGCAACCGCGCGCGGCACTGAGGTAGGTGAAATGGGCGGTGCCCCCGGCGACCGCCAGCCTCATGCGATCGCCCTGGCTGTGGTATCCGAGTGTCCTGCGCGCGCGCTGGATCGCGGCGCCCAGCGTGTGCGCGCCCAGGACATGGCGGGCCCACACGCCATAGCGCCTGAACTCCAGGCCCGGTGCCAGCAACAGCCCCAGGTTCGACTCACCCGTCTGACGGGCGATGCTTTCCAGGAAGGCCAACATCGTCGCGTGGGTGATGAAGCAGTCATGGCCCTCCAGCCGCTCGATATCGAGGCTGATCGCCCGATTGGCCTCGCGAAGCACCTTGGCTCCGTACCTGTCGCGTACGAAGGCAGGCACACCGGCGAGCGCGTCGACGCAGACCAGCGTCGGGGCCTTCTCCACGCAAGCGTTCATGTCCCCGGCCTGGCGCAAAATGGTCCTTCGAACCTCGCACCCGTCGCGCTAGGATGGCGTGAACATCCAATATCGAGGGGAACCCGGTACCGGGTGGCCATGCAGAAGACGGGCCTGCGCACTCCCCTGGATTGGACGCGAGGGGAACGACCCAAGCCTGCGCATACGGCGTTTCGCCGCCCCTGCCCGCCGCACCACGTGAGATCGAGATCCGGCACGCCCGTGATGACGACCGCCGGCGACCGGACGCAACCGCCGACAACGGCTCCGGGGACAGCGCCATTCCCGTAACGCCCGGACCGCGGGCACGCTGCCGATGACGCACGGCCCTCCAATGGCCTGTCCGCGCCGCGCTGGACCCCAGGCAAACGATCCCAGCGCATCCGCGTGCGGTGGCGATACACGACAGACATGACGCTTCCTGCATAAGCCCCCCTGGACGGAGAAACCACATGATGTGCGAATCGACCAGAACCACGCTTGCGACAGCCTTCACGCTCGTACTCCTCAGCGGCTTCGCGCACGCGCAAACACCGCCGAAGCTGAAGATGACGACGCCGATACCGGACGCGATAGAAACGCCCGACACCGTCGAGACGCGACTGGGCACGTTGCGATTCTCCGATGGTTTCCCGGACAAGGCGACCACCGCCACGCTGTACGACAACCTCGACTTCATGCGCGGCGTCGATGTCTTCCTCAATGCCATGCCAGGGGCATCGGTGGAGGCCTTGCGGGTCGGGCTGGCCAGCCAGGGGGTGGACGACAACCAGACCGTCATGATCTTCGAAGACCTGATGGACTCGCGTTCCCTGTTCCTCACCCCCAACAGCGAAAGCGTCTACAACCTGATGTGGCTCGACACCAAGGCAGGGCCACTGGTCATCGAATCGCCACCGAATATCCTGGGCATCGTCGACAACCACTGGTTCCAGTACGTCGGGGACATCGGCAACGCCGGACCAGACGGGGGCAAGGGCGGGAAATACCTGCTGTTGCCGCCCGGCTACGAAGGCGAGGTGCCGGACGGCTATTTCGTCCTCCGGAGCTCGACTTACGGCAACCTCTATTTCTGGCGGGGCTTCCTCGAGAACGGCACCACCGCGACCGCCGTCGAGAACACGCGGAAGTTCGCCCGGGTGTACCCGCTGTCAGCGGCCGACAACCCGCCACCCATGAAATTCATCGATGGTTCCGGGCGGGAGTTCAACACCATCCATGCCAACAACTATCACTTCTACGAAGAAGTCGACGACATCGTCCAGTACGAGCCGGCCGAAGCCTACCACCCGGAAGTCCTGGGACAGCTGGCGGCGATCGGCATCGTCAAGGGCAAGCCGTTCTCACCCGATGCACGCATGAAGGCGATCCTCACCGACGCCGCCGCCGTGGGGAACGCCACCTCGCGCGCGATCATGTTCGACACGCGCATGGAGGGGGCGTACTACTACCCCGACAGCGCCTGGTTCACGGGCTTCGTGGGCGGCAACCACGAGTTCCTGCTGCAACCGGGCGTTCGCAACCTCGACGCCCGGGTGTTGTTCCATTACTACGCGACCGGCATCACGCCGGCAATGGCGATGAAGCGGGTCGGGATCGGCTCGCAGTATGCCGTCGCCACGGTCGACAGCAAGAAGCTGCCGCTCGATGGAAGCAGGCGCTACAAGGTCCACCTGCCGCCAGGCATCCCGGCCAGGGACTTCTGGTCGTTCGTGGTGTACGACAACCAGACCCGGTCCATGCTGCAAACCGACCAGCAGTTCCCCAGCATCGGCAGCCAGAAGACGTCGCTGGTCGTCAACGCGGATTCATCCGTCGACATCTGGTTTGGGCCGACGGCGCCCGAAGGGCACGAGAGCAACTGGGTGCAGACCGTGCCCGGCAAGGGCTGGAACGTCGTGCTGCGCCTGTATGGCCCACTGGAAGCGTGGTTCGACAAGACCTGGCAGCCCGGTGAGCTCGAACGGATCGATTGAGTCCGGACGACGGCATGGGAAGGCCCAGGCCGCCCCATGCCGCGGCGCGGCGGCCCACGTCGATCGACGGGACCGTGCGACGCCCTTGTTCGCCGGGATCCCCACGCCAATGCACTCAGGACGAGGTGGAATCGAAATCGAGTCCCTGCATCCGGACACTGTTTCGTATGGCGGCACGTGCCGACTCGATCGAATCGTCCAGCGGCGCGCGGCGCTGGCGCCGGTCCAGCGTGCAGGCCAGGCCGATGGCGAGCAGGTGCGCGTGGGCGGCATGCAGGGCGCGCGCGGTGTCGTGGTCGATCACACGTGATTCGCACGCGGCGTCGATCACGCCGGGGGTATGCCGCGGCCGCAACAGCGCGGGCTCCACCGCACCCTCGCGCAGGACGAGGAACTGCAACAGGAACTCCAGGTCGACCAGGCCGCCCTCGCCCTGCTTGAGGTCGAAGAAGGCCGCGTCCGTCCGGTCCAGTTCGCGGCGCATCCGGCCGCGCATGCGCGCCACGTCCGCCGCCAGCCCTCCGGGCTCGCGCCGCTGCGACAGCGTGTCGCCGCGCACGCGCTCGAAGGCCTCGACCAGTCCGGGGTCGCCGGCGACGGCGCGGGCGCGGACCAGGGCCTGGTGCTCCCAGGTCCAGGCGCGTTCGCGCTGGTATTCGGCATAGCTCGCCAGGCTGGAGACCAGCAGGCCCTGCGCGCCGTCGGGCCGCAGGCGCACGTCGACCTCGAACAGGCGCCCGGCCGCGGTGACCGCGTCCAGCAACGCGACGATCTTCTGCGCAAGGCGCCCGAACCAGCGCGAGGCCTCCAGCGGGCGGTCGCCGTCGGAGGGCGCGAGCGGATCGGCGTCGTACAGGAACACCAGGTCCAGGTCCGAACCAAAGCCCAGCTCTTCGCCGCCGAGGCTGCCGTAGCCGATCACGGCGAAGCGCGCGTCGGGGACGCGCCCATGCGCGCGCTCCACTTCGGCCGTGGCCAGCGCGAGCACGCGTGCGACCACCGCGTCGGCAAGCCATGCCAGCTGCCGCGCAGTGGTCTCTGCGTCCTGCCGTCCGTCGCGGAACGCCATCGCGATGCGGAAGCTCAGGGCCTGGCGCACCTCGTTGAGCGCCTGCAGCACCGACTCGGCGTCATCGCCGCCGGCGACACCCGCGCAGGCGTCGAAGAGCTCGTCGCGGTCCGGCAGCGGACCGGACACGCGCGCGTCGAGCAGTTCGTCGAGCAAGAGCGGATGCAGGGCCAGTCGCTCGGCCAACAGGGCGCTTTGCGACACCACCTCGACCAGGCGCGCCAGTGCCGCTGGCTGTTCGTCGAGCAGGGCCAGGTAGGCGCTGCGCCGCAGGATGTTGTGCAGCATCGTCAGCAAGCGACGCAGGGCCAGCATCGGGTGCTGCGCCTGCGCGGCACCGTGCAGCAGGACCGGCAGCACACGGTCCAGGCGCGCGCGGGCCTTGTCCGACAGGCCCGCGACGCCCGGGCTGCGGGCGAGGTCGCGCAACATGCCATCGGCGCCGGCAGGCTCGACGAAACCCGCGTCCGCGAGCACGTCCGCCTGGCCGGCGTCGGGCAGCGCGCGCCAGTAGGTCGCCAGCGCATCGGGCGCGGCCTGCCGCCGCCTCGGCGCCAGCAGGGCGTCGAACTCGGTGCTGACCACTGCACGGTGCAGGTCGAGCGCTGCCAGGAGTGCCGGCCAGTCTTCGAAGTCGAGCCCCGCTGCCAGGCGCGCGCGACCCGCCGCATCCTCGGGCAGGGCGTGGACCTGGGCGTCGTCGCGCATCTGCAGGCGGTTTTCCAGCCGTCGCAGGAAGCGGTATGCATCGGCGAGCATGTCGGCCGCGCCGGGGGCGACCTGGTGGGCGTCGACCAGGGCCTGCAGGCTGGCCAGCAGGCCGCGGCCGCGCAAGGCCGGTTCCCGCCCCCCGCGGATCAACTGCAGCGCCTGCACCAGGAATTCGATTTCGCGGATGCCGCCGGGGCCGCGCTTGACGTCGTCGGCGAGTTCCTTGCGCGCGACCTCGGCGGCGATCGCCGCCTTCATGGTGCGCAATCCGTCCAGGGCGCCGTAGTCGAGGTAGCGCCGGTAGATGAAGGGCCGCAGTTCCACCAGGAAGCGCTCGCCGGCCTCGATGTCGCCGGCCACGGGACGCGCCTTCTGCCAGGCGTAACGCTCCCAGTCGCGGCCTTCATGCTGGAAGTAGAGTTCCATCGCCGCGAACGACCATGCCACGCGCCCCGCCGTGCCGTAGGGGCGCAGGCGCAGGTCGACGCGGTGGCAGAAGCCGTCGGCGGTGGTGTCGTCGAGCAGCCGGGCGAGCTGCTGGCCGAGCCGCGTGAAATAGGCTTCGGCGGCCAAGGGACGCTCGCCGTCGCTCGCGTCAGCGCCCCCGGTTCCATCGACGTCGTAGCCGTAGACCAGGTCGACGTCGGAACTGAAGTTCAGCTCGCCGCCGCCCAGCTTGCCCAGTCCGAACACCACCAGGCGCCGGACCCGTCCGTCGCGATCGCGGAACACGCCATGGCGTTCGGCGAAGGCCTGCTCCAGCGCGTCCAGGCCAAGCACCAGGCAGGTTTCGGCCAGGCGCGTGCTGCCGGCCAGGGTAGCGTCGACGTCGTCCAGCCCGAGTACGTCGCGCCAGACCAGCCGCGTCGACTCCGCGGCGCGGTAACGCCGCAACAGCCCGGGCAACTGGGCGACCTCGTCGGCTGCCAGCACCGGCGGCGGCGTGGCGGGGGCATCGGCGTCCAGCGCAAGGCGTTCGAGCAGCGCTGGCTGCCGGCACAGGGTTTCGATCGCGAAGTCGCTCGCCACGGCCACGCGGCGCAGGCGCGCGACGACGTCGGCGTCCTCGAGGGCGGCGAGGCCGGGTGCGCAGGCGCGCAGGCGACCGAGGGCGCGCTCGATGTCGGGTTGGGCGGCAGGCAGGGGCGGCATGCCGCGATGATGGCACGAGCGCCCGGTGCGCGACCCACAAGAAAGGGCGGCCCCCGGGGCGACCGCCCTTCGCTACGCCACTGGGGCGTCAGTACTGCACGGCGCGGGCGGCGTTGACCCGACCGAAGCCGGAGGCATCGTCACGGCCCGGCTTGCCGACGTCGTCGGCCGAGCGCTTGAGGATCGACTCGACCTGCGAGGCCTTGATGCCCGGATGCTTGCCGTACACGAGCGCGGCGACGCCGGCCACGTGCGGGGCCGCCATGCTGGTGCCGGCGTTCCAGCCATAGAAGCTCGACCCGCCGCTCACCTGCACGGTGCTGAAGACCGCGTCGAAGATCCAGCAGACCTGGGTGACCGGCCCGACCGTGCACAACTCGTTGCCCGGATAGCGGGTGTCGCCACCGGGGGCGCCGAAGTGGATGGTCGACTGGCCGTAGTTGCTGTAGCTGGCCAGCGGATCGAGGTCGACGGTGGGATCGATCGCCCAGCCCTCCGGTGCCAGTGCCGACACCGTCAGCACGCCCGGGAGCTGGCCGGGGAAGCTCATCGTCGAGGCGTCATGGTCGAGGTCGCGGCCGTCGTTGCCGGCCGAGGCCACGACCAGCACTTCGTTCTTGCCGGCGTACTGCACGGCCCGCTTGGTGGCGTTGATCAGTTCGGAGAGCTCGTTCGCGCCGGGGCCGCTGCGCGGCAGGCCGCCACGCACGCCCAGGCTCATGTTGATGACGTTGGCGCCGTTGTCCACGGCCCATACCATGCCTTGGATGATGCCGGCGAAATCACCGCTGCCGGTCGCTGCACTGAGGACCTTGACCGCCAGCAGCTTGGCTTCCGGCGCCACGCCGATCGTGCCGGTCGCATTGTCGGCGGCGAGGATCGAACCGGCCACGTGCGTGCCGTGGGAGCTGCCGGAGGTGTTGCAGAAGGTCTCGCCCGGAACGAAGGACGCGCCACCGATGAGGTTGGGGGCGATGTCCAGATGGGCGCAGTACGCGCCGCTGTCGAGCACGGCGACGGTCGCGCCGGCGCCACGGTAGCCCGCGTTCCATGCCCCGGCGGCATCCACGGCGGCGTTGCCCCACTGCAGGTCGTAGAAGCGGTCGTCGTCCCCGGAACCCGGCGGATTGGCGAAGTCTTCGGCCGCGATCGGCGCGCTGTCGGGTTCGGCGATGTCCCAGTCCAGGGTCACGTCGCGGGTGACCGACTGCAGGCCCGGAATGGCCCCGGCGGCGGCATCGAAGCCGTCGCCGGCCTCGACGATCGCCACGCCGATCTGCGGTAGATGGGCGGTGATCGTGCCGCCGGCCGCGCGGATGCGTTCCTGCTGGGTCGAGCTCAGTCCATTGCCGTGCGTCATCACCACGTAGTTGGCGGCCTGGGCGGTGGCCATCGCACCCAGGCCGATGAGGGCCACGCCAACGCTGGTGGCGAGAAGGTTTCTGTTCTTCATGGAGATACTCCGAAGCATCAAAGAGGACGTGCATGCGCACGCGCGATCAGGGTCGCCCCCCTTGCCAACCCCATTGTGTCCACGTGCATCCGGCGCCCGGCCGGCCACCTCCCTGTCGCCCGCCCGGACCCCGGCGCGCGCGGACCGCCAGCATCCCACGGCGGCGCGCGGCGTGCATCCCCAGCGGCGCGCAGGCCCCCCAACAAGGGCACGCGAAGAGGGCCGCAAGCACGCACCGACCGCGGCATCGCGGCGGACGCATCCAGGCGGGGCCGCCGTCGGGAAGGGCGCAATAAAAAAGCCCGCCCCGGTCTGAACCGGTTGCGGGCTTGCTCCCTCCCCCACGTCGGGATGCAGGTCGATCGTGAAGGAAGTGTTAGTCGCTTGCACGCTGCAGTGCAAAAAAGAACCGACGGGTACATGAATGAGCGATGAGCCCGGACTTCCCGGCTCGCGCGCCAAAAGGAAAACCCCGCCCAGAGGCGGGGTTTTCCGGTGTCACGACGCGGGGTCGTGGCGGTGGGGGATCAGAAGCCCATGCCGCCCATGCCACCCATGCCGCCCATGTCGCCGCCGCCCATGGCCGGCTCTTCCTTCTTCGGAAGCTCCGCCACCATGGCTTCGGTGGTGATCATCAGGCCGGCGATCGACGCAGCGTTCTGCAGCGCGGTGCGGGTCACCTTGGTCGGGTCCAGGATGCCCAGCTCGAGCATGTCGCCGAACTCGCCGGTCGCGGCGTTGTAGCCGAAGCTGCCCTTGCCTTCCTTGACCTTGTTGACGATGACCGAGGGCTCTTCGCCGGCGTTGGTGACGATCTCGCGCAGCGGGGCCTCCATCGCGCGCAGGGCGATGGCGATGCCGTGGTTCTGGTCCTCGTTGTCACCCTTCAGGGTGCCGACGGCGGCCAGCGCGCGGATCAGGGCGACACCGCCGCCCGGGACGATGCCTTCCTCGACGGCCGCGCGGGTCGCGTGCAGGGCATCCTCGACGCGTGCCTTCTTTTCCTTCATCTCGATCTCGGTCGAAGCACCGACCTTGATCACCGCGACGCCGCCGGCCAGCTTGGCCACGCGCTCCTGCAGCTTCTCGCGGTCGTAGTCCGAGGAGGTCTCCTCGATCTGCGCCTTGATCTGCTTGATGCGCGCCTCGATGCCGCCGGTGTCGCCGGCGCCGTCGATGATGGTGGTGTTCTCCTTGGAGACCTGCACCTTCTTGGCGCGGCCCAGGTCCTCGATGGTGGCCTTGTCCAGCGACAGGCCGACTTCCTCGGAGATCACGGTGCCGCCGGTCAGGACGGCCATGTCCTCCAGCATCGCCTTGCGGCGGTCGCCGAAGCCCGGGGCCTTGACCGCGCAGACCTTCACGATGCCGCGGATGGTGTTGACCACCAGGGTCGCCAGGGCTTCGCCCTCGACTTCCTCGGCGATGATCAGCAGCGGCTTGCCGGCCTTGGCCACGCCCTCGAGGACGGGCAGCAGGTCGCGCACATTGGAGATCTTCTTGTCGTGCAGCAGGATGAACGGATCGTCCAGCTCGGCCTGCATCGACTGCTGGTTGTTGATGAAGTACGGCGACAGGTAGCCGCGGTCGAACTGCATGCCCTCGACGACGTCGAGCTCGTTCTCCAGGCCCGAACCGTCCTCGACGGTGATCACGCCTTCCTTGCCGACCTTGTCCATCGCCTGGGCGATGAGGTCGCCGATGTTGGCGTCGGAGTTGGCGGAGATCGCGCCGACCTGGGCGATTTCCTTGCTGGTCGAGGACGGCTTGCTGAGGCTCTTGAGCTCGGCGACGGCGCCCGTCACGGCCTTGTCGATGCCGCGCTTGAGGTCCATCGGGTTCATGCCGGCGGCGACCGCCTTCATGCCCTCGCGGATCAGGGCCTGGGCCAGCACGGTCGCGGTGGTGGTGCCGTCACCGGCGTTGTCGGAGGTCTTGGAAGCGACTTCCTTGACCATCTGCGCGCCCATGTTCTCGAACTTGTCGGCCAGCTCGATCTCCTTGGCGACGGACACGCCGTCCTTGGTGATCGTCGGGGCGCCGAAGCTCTTGTCGAGCACGACGTTGCGGCCCTTCGGGCCGAGGGTCGCCTTGACGGCGTTGGCGAGCGTGTTGACGCCACGGACCATCTTGGAGCGCGCGTCTTCGCCGAAGCGGATTTCCTTCGCGGACATTTGCGTATTACCTCAGGAATTCAATGGATTGGGGAGAAGCGGTGGCAGGGCGACAGCGCGATCAGCCGATCGTCGCGAAGATGTCGTCTTCCTTCACCACCAGGTATTCGGTGCCGTCGAGCTTGACCTCGGTGCCGCTGTACTTGCCGAACAGCACCTTGTCGCCGACCTTGACCACCGGCGCGCGCACGTCGCCGTTGTCGAGCACCTTGCCGGAGCCCACGGCCACGACCTCACCCTTGATCGGCTTCTCGGTGGCCGAGTCCGGGATCACGATGCCGCCGGCGGACATCTTCTCTTCTTCCATGCGCTTGATGACCACGCGGTCGTAGAGCGGCTTGATGTTCATTGGAACCTCACGCAAGTGGTTGATTGTGGGAAGCAATTCTTGGAGTTTTGGCAGTCGCCCCGGGAGAGTGCCAACCCCGGGGCGAACAGCGCCCGGCGCACCGGGATGGCGAAAGGATGGGGGGGCGCGACGGGCTTTCAAGGGGCTGTCGGCGAAAAATTTCCGGCGGGCCCCGCGGACCGGCCCCGCGCCCGCGTCGCGACGCGTCCGTCGCGGACGCGCATTCGAAGAGACGCAAATAAAGAAAGGACGCGTCCCCGAAGTGACGCGCCCTTTCCTGGTACAGAGATGGCCCTTCCTGAGCTCGCGCCTCCTTGCGCCATTCTGCTGACCAGACTTCTTGTCTGATACCGGCCTTCCTTGTCGGCCTGGGACGATATTGCGCGTTCAGTGTCGGCTTGACCAGTCCTGCAAGCCCCCAAAAGCGTGCGCTAAAGGTAGCATCGAGACCTGAATACGGCTGAATATGCCTTGTACTTCACGAAATCACCACACCGGGCGCTACCATTGGTAGACAGATGAATGTGATTATCGATCACTAGGTTATTATTGGTAACAATCCGCCTGTTAATGCCAAATGCACCACAGGATTTGGCCCCAGGATGAATGACAGCCCCCTTGCAGGAGCTCCCAGATGACGCCCGCGCAACGCATCCGCCTCGCCCGTCGCCACGCCGGCCTGTCGCAGGCCGCCCTCGCCCAGGCCGTCGGCGTGCAGCGCAGCGCCGTCAGCCATTGGGAGGCGACCCTGGGCAAGTCACCCAGCGCCGGACACCTGCGCGAGCTGGCGCTGGTGACCCAGGTCCAGTTCGAATGGCTGGCCACGGGCCGGGGCCGCATGACCCTGTCCGAGGACGTGGCGATGGATTCGGTGGCCGCCGTCGACGCGCTGCTCGTGGACGATCCGCTCGAACTGCGCCTGCTGGCGGCCTTCCGCGAATCGCCGACCCTCGCGCGCGCGCCGCTGGTGGAGGTGGTCGAGCAGCTGGCCGCGCAGCGGACGGGCCGGGTGAAGCCCCCCGAAGCACGCAAACCGTGACACCGCCCCGGCCACGAAACCGTCCCGACATCCGAGCGGGGTAGACTCGGCCCACCGCATTCAAGGAAGGATGTACGCCGATGGGCATCGACGCCGCACGCCACGCCCCCCGCCTCGCCATCGCCACCCTGCTGGCCCTGCTGCCCGCGTCCGCGCTGGCGGACGTGTTCGTCAACGAGCTCCACTACGACAATGCCGGCGGCGATGCCGGCGAGGCGATCGAGGTCGTCGCGACCGCCGGCGAAAGCCTGGCCGGCTACCGGATCCACCTCTACAACGGCAGTTCGCCGGGCGCGGCAGTCGCCTACGACGACGCCCCCCTGCCGGGCGGCGCCATCGTGGCCTGCGACGGCGGCGGCCAGGCGCGCGTGGCTACGCTGCAGTACCCGGCCAACGGCCTGCAGAACGGCGCTCCCGATGGCCTCGCCCTCGTGGACGCAAGCGGCGCGGTGGTGCAGTTCCTGAGCTACGAAGGCACGCTTGTCGCGGCCAACGGCCCCGCCGCCGGCCTGGCCAGCACCGCGATCCCCGTGTCCGAAGGCGCCAACACCCCCGTGGGGACGTCGCTGCAACTGGCCGGGCACGGCGGAGCGGCGGCGGACTTCAGCTGGCAAGCCTCGGCGACGCAGAGTTTCGGACGCTGCAACCCCGGCCAGGGCGTGCCTGCGCCCAATCCACCGCCCCGGGTGACCCTGACGATGCCGGTCGACGGCGCGAGTGATTTCCCGGCCGCGGCAGACCTGGGCGTCGCCTTCAGCGAGCCTGTCACGCTCGCCGCGGGCGCGTTCCGGTTGCAGTGCGCGCAGTCGGGCAACGTGGGCCTGTCGCACGCTGCCAGCGGCGACCAGTTCGTCCTCTCGACCGATGGCGCCCTGCATGCCGGCGAGGCCTGCACGCTGACCGTGGATGCCAGCCGCGTCCAGGACCTCGCGGGCGCGCGCCCCGACAGCGACACCGTGGTGGCGTTCGGCGTTGCCGCCGGCAACGGGAGCGGCGACTACTACGGTCGTGTCAACACCAGCAATGCCGGGCAACTGCGCTGCTCGCTGCACCAGACCATCCGCGGCCACACGGCCTACCCCTACAGCGGGTCGGGCACCAGCACCTGGACCATCCTGGAGATCGCCGACGAAGACCCCGCCAACGGCGGCCGGATCCTGGACGCCTACCGCAACCGCAGCTACGCCAAGGGCAGCGCCCGTGCCGGTACCGGCAGCGGCGCGACCTACAACCGCGAGCACAGCTGGCCCAACTCCCTGGGCTTCGGCACGCGCACCGGCGACCTGGGGCTGCCCAACGCGCCCTACACCGACACCCACATGCTTTACCTGACCGACACCGGCTACAACGCCGACCGCGGCAACAAGCCCTACGCCGACTGCAGCTCGCAGGCCAACTGCGGCGAGCGCCCGACGGACGCCAACGGCGGGCGCGGCGGCGGCAGCGGCCAGTTCCCGGGCAACTCCAACTGGGTGGACAGCCAGTCCTTCCAGGTCTGGAACGCCCGCCGCGGCGACATGGCGCGCGCGGTGATGTACATGGCGATCCGCTACGAGGGTGGCCGCGACGTCCATACCGGGCAGTCGGAACCGGACCTGGAGCTCACCGACGACCGCAGCCGCATCGTCGCCACCTCGGGCTCGCCGGCCTACATGGGCCTGCTCTCCACCCTCCTGGCCTGGCACCAGGCCGATCCGCCCGATGCGGCCGAGCGCGAGCGCAATGAAGTGGTCTTCAGCTTCCAGGGCAACCGCAACCCCTTCGTCGACCACCCGGAATGGGCCAGCGCGGCGCTGTTCACCTCGTCCACGCCGGCGACCTGCCAACTCCGGTAGCGGCCGCCCGTCCTGCCCCGCGCTGCCGGGGCAGGCGCCCCGCCCGCGGCCCGGGGCAACGTTCGCGGACGCGCCCGTTACAATCGCGGCATGTCCGTGCTCCTGGTCCACTGCACCTGTCCCGATGCCGAGAGCGCCGAGCGCATCGCGCAGGCGCTCGTCGACGAGCGCCTGGCGGCCTGCGTCAGCCGCCTGGAAGGCCTGCGCTCGACATATCGATGGGAAGGCCGGGTACAGACCGACACGGAAGTGCTGCTGCTGGCCAAGACCTGCGCCGACCGGCTCGAGGCGCTGACCGCGCGCGTGCTTGAGCTGCACCCCCATGAACTCCCCGAGCTGGTGGCGGTCGAAGCCCATGCCGGCCATGCCCCCTACCTGCAATGGGTGGCCCAACAGACAAGACTCGATGACTGACATCCTCCGGAACGCGCGCGAGCGCCTCGCGCGCGCCCTGCCTTCGCTCGCCCCCGCCGCCCTGGTGCTGCTGCTCGCAGCCGCGGCCTTCCCGCCCCCGGCAGCGGCCGCGGTCGACCTGGACGACCTGCTGCCGGTCGACGAGGCCTTCGCACTCAGCGCCGAAGCCACCGCGCCCGACACCATCACCCTGCGCTGGAAGATCGCCGACGGCTACTACCTGTACCGCCACCGCACCTCGGTGCAGGCCGACGCTGCATACGGCCAACAGGCGCTGCAACTGCCCAAGGGACACGCGTACACCGACGAATTCTTCGGCGACGTCGAGACCTATCGCGGCACCCTCACGGCGGTCCTGCCCGGGCGTGCCGGCGCCGGCACCGTATCGCTGAAGGTGAAGTACCAGGGCTGCGCCGACCTGGGGATCTGCTACCCGCCCCAGACCCGTGAGCTGTCGGTGGTGATGCCCGCCGCGGCGGCCGGCGCAGCGAACGTCGACGCCGTACCCGCGAGCGGCGGCGGGCTGCGCCTGCGGGGCGGGATTGCCGGCGGCGTTTCCAATGCCAGCCCTGGCAACCCCTTGTTGGCCCCGACCGCCCTGCCTGGCGGCCAGGCCCGCCCGCTGCCCGCCGAACAGGCGTTCAGCGTCGCCCTGGAAGCCGTCGACGGCGATGTCCTGCGCGTGCGCTTCGACGTCACGCCCGGCTATTACCTGTATCGCGACAAGACCGCGTTCGAGCTGCGCACGCCCGGTGTACGCGCCGGCACGCCGCGCTGGCCGGCCGGCCAGTCGCACCACGACGAGCACTTCGGCACGACCATCGTGTTCTTCGACCCGGTCACCGCGACCGTACCGTTGCTGCGCAGCCGCGCCGCCGCGGCCGCGGGCACCCTGGAAGTCGAATTCCAGGGCTGCCAGACCGGCGGCATCTGCTATCCGCCCATGCGCCGCTCGCTGGCCGTGTCGATTCCCGCGGGAGCGGCCTCGGCACCGGCGATCGACGCCGCCGGCGCAGGCAGCCGGGACGATGCAGCGGCGGCCCCGGAATCCGATCCGGTGCCGCCGTCGACCGCCGGGCAAGCCGAGCCGGAGGCCGGAACCGCCACGGCGATGGCCGCTGCGTCGAGCGCGCGCGAGACGCCCCCGCCCGCGGCGGCGACGCCCGCCGCCGAGTCCGAAGCGAGCCCGGCACGCTCCCGCCTGGGCCTGTTCTCGGCCCTCCTGCTGGCCATCGGCGGCGGCCTGATCCTCAACCTGATGCCCTGCGTGCTGCCGGTGCTGTCGCTCAAGGCGCTGTCGCTGGCCGGGAGCGGTGAAAGCCCGGGCAAGGCGCGTCGCCATGCCCTGTGGTACACCGCCGGCGTGCTGGTCAGTTTCGTCGCGCTCGGCGCGCTGGCGTTGGGACTGCGGCAGGCCGGGCTTGCGCTGGGCTGGGGCTTCCAGCTGCAGCAGCCGCTGGTGGTCGCCCTGCTCGGCCTGCTGATGTTCGCCCTGGGCCTGAGCCTGTCGGGCGTGTGGCACGTGGGGGGCCGGTGGACCGGCGTCGGCCACGGCCTGGCCACCCGGTCGGGCGCCATGGGCGACTTCTTCACCGGCGTGCTGGCGGTCGTGGTGGCGACCCCCTGCACGGCGCCCCTGATGGGACCGGCGCTGGCCTGGGCCTTCACCGCCGGGAGCGCCAGCGCGTTGCTGGTCTTCCTCGCCCTGGGCCTGGGCCTGGCCCTGCCGTTCCTCCTGATCGGCTTCGTGCCCGCGCTGGCGCATCGCCTGCCGCGGCCCGGCGCCTGGATGGACACGTTCAAGCAGGCGCTGGCCTTCCCGCTGTACCTGACCGCGGTCTGGCTGGCCTGGGTGCTGGCACGCCAGCGCGGGGCCGACGCGATCGGCTGGTGGCTGCTGGCCGCGACCCTGCTCGCCTTCGCCGCCTGGGCCTTGACCCGCGCGCGCCGCAGCGGCGGCCGCGGGGGCGTTGTGCTGGCGGTGCTGGCGCTGCTGGCGACGCTGTGGCCGTTGCATGCGATCCACACCCTGCCGCGGCCGCGCGACGCCGCCGTGCTCGCGAGCCCGGCCCACGAAGCGCTGGCCCCGGTGCCGTTTTCCGAGCAACGCTTGGCCGACCTGCGCGCGGCCGGGCGGCCGGTGTTCGTCAACATGACCGCCGACTGGTGCGTGACCTGCAAGGCCAACGAAAAGACGGTGTTCGGGCGCGAGGATTTCCGCGACGCGCTGGAGGCCGCCAACGCGGTCTACATGCTCGGCGACTGGACCGACGTGGACCCCGCGCTGACGGCTTTCCTGCAGCGCTACGAGGCGGTCGGCGTCCCGCTGTACGTGGTCTTCCCCGCCGACGGCGGCGAGGGCCGCGTGTTGCCCACCGTGCTGACCCCCGACCTCGCCCGCGAGGCCCTTGAACAGGCGGCGGCACGATGAAGACCGGTGCGATCGTGCTGGTCGCGGTGGCTGGCGCCGTGCTCGGTGGGGTCGTGGGCCTGTGGCTCAACGGACCTGCGCCGCTGCTGAGGACCGAACTGGGCCAGCGTGCGCTGCAGGGCGCGCTGGCGACCTCGGCTCCGCCGCCACCCGCGGACCTGCCGATCGCCGTGCGCGGCGACGTGGTACCCACCGTCCGGCTGGCCGGCCTGGACGGGGCCCTGACGACCCTGCCCGGCGATCTCGCCGGACGCCCGGTGCTGGTCAACTTCTGGGCCAGCTGGTGCGGACCCTGCATCGAAGAGATGCCCGAACTGAACCGCTTCGCAGGCGCCCAGGGGCCGAACGGCACGCAAGTGGTCGGCATCGCGCTGGACAACGCCGACGCCGTCCGCAACTTCCTGGCGCGCGTGCCGGTGGACTACGCGATCCTGCTCGACCAGGCCGGACCGCGCGACAGCAGCGTCCAACTGGGCAATCCGAAGGGCGTGCTGCCCTACTCGGTGCTGCTGTCGTCCGACGGACGGCTGCTGAAACAGAAGATCGGGCCCTTCACGCATGGCGAGATCGACGACTGGGCGCGCTGAGCCCGCCAGAAGGGCTTCCGGCCCTTGACAAGCCTGCGCGGACGCCTGTCGCCGAAAATCAAACAAGCGCTTAAATCGCGACAACTTCGCCGATTTGGCAGCGAACTCCTAGACACGGCCCCATCTGTCGCGCACACTCCCGGCCTTCCAAAGGTAATTGCGCTACCCGATGGCGACACTGCTGGCCCTGCACGGCCCCAACCTCAATCTGCTCGGCACCCGCGAGCCGGGGATCTACGGCGCGACGACCCTCGCCGAGATCGACTCGGCGCTCGCCCGCCGCGCCGAGTCGGCCGGCCACCGGCTGGAGAGTTTCCAGTCCAACGCCGAGCACGCCCTGGTCGAGCGGGTCCAGGCGGCACGCGGCACGGTCGACTTCATCCTGATCAATCCGGCGGCCTTCACCCACACCTCGGTGGCCCTGCGCGACGCCCTGGCGGCAGTGGCGATCCCGTTCATCGAGATCCACCTGTCCAATCCGCACGCGCGCGAACCCTTCAGGCATACCAGCTACTTCTCCGATCTCGCGGCCGGCGTGGTCTGTGGGTTTGGCGCCGACAGCTACCACTACGCGCTCGACGCCGCGCTCAAACGCCTGGGGGCCCGGGCATGAGGGCCGCTGCAGGGGCCTGCTGCGCATGGACCCTGGCCCTGCTGCTGGCCGCCCCCACGGCCCTGGCCGGCGACACCGACGTCGAAGCCTGCCAGGCCGACGCCATCACCACGCAGGACATCAATGCCTGTGCGCAGACGCAACTGGATCGCGCCGAGGCCGACCTCAACGCGACCTACCGCCGGGTCCGCGCCCACCTGGCCGAGCCCGACTGCGGCACCCACTGCGCCCGTACCCGCGAACTGCTGACCGAGGCGCAGCGCAGCTGGGTCGCCTACCGCAAGAGCGACTGCGACGCGGCCTGGCAGTACAACGCCGATGGCACCATCCGCACCGTCGTCTTCCTGACCTGCATGAGCGAGCGCGCCCGCACCCGCACCCGTGAACTCGAACTGCTGCTGGCGCCCGACGCCTGACGCCCCCCATCCGACCGACCGCCCCGCCCGGGGCACCTGACCGAGAGGCCCTTCCATGGACCTGCGAAAAATCAAGAAACTGATCGACCTGCTCGAGGAATCCAACCTCGCCGAGATCGAGATCAAGGAGGGCGAGGAATCCGTCCGCCTGGCCCGTACCCCGAAGGGCGGCGTGGCGATGGCCGCGCCGATGGCGCCCAGCTTCCAGG
>NZ_VICE01000150.1 GCF_006546775.1 Marilutibacter aestuarii | reverse complement strand
CGCGAGATCCGGCGTGCGGCCCCTGCTGAATTACGGTGGTGCTGACACCGAGGCGTTATCGGGCGCGCACGCCGGGCTCTCGGCACCTACAGTAGGGAATCTGGAAGACATGAGGCATCAGGCGTCACACAATGCAGACTTGGCACCGTGCAATCCTCTCACTGGCCGTGATTCTAGGAGTGATCGCCTTGTTGCCGGGCGCCATTTACCTGATCGGCCTCGCCAAGGTGAACTCCAGGCCAGTTCCTGCTGATCCCGCCGACTACACCGCGGAGAGCATTGCCGAGGCCTGGACAGGCTGCCAAGAGAGCATGCCATTGGCAGTCGAAGCAATGAGCCCTTGGAACTTTGCTGGCAAGTTCCTGTTTGGCGACCCACTTGAAGTAGGACCCGGTGAGCGCGCTGCATGGCGAATCGCCAGTGCACACAACGTCGCTCGCCCGGTCGGTGGTGGCTTGTGGTGGCATACCTCGGGCGCTTCACTTGGCATCTGGATCACCCAGCACTGGTCTGCCGAGCAAATTGGCGCCACGTTGGCACGGGACAATCTGTGCAAGTGACCAGAGGTTGTCGCACTTGCATTTGCGACTGGCTTGCTCCAACAATCAATTGGAGTCGAGGCCGATTCGCGGTGCGACGCGGGGTCCATGGTTGGGCCGAGGAGGAAGGATGAAAGGCAATCTTGTGGGAATTCTCGCGATGACGATTCTTTCCGGTTGTGCGTCTAGCGATCTCAACAAGACACCGCAGCCATGCTCGTCCATTGGCTGCACAGAGGGAAATGCGCCAGCGATTGCGCCGGACGGAGCCGGTCTTTCCTTCCAAACCTGCCAGGAAGGAGTCCAAACCTCGTACGAGTACCGGAAGGTCGAAGGCAACTGGGTGCTGAGGGCCTACGATACGCGACTCACCGAAGAGTGCGCTGTCCCTGGCTGATGCCATGGCGGTCTTGCAAAACAGGGGTCAGAGTGGACTTTCTCTTCGCGAGGTAGGAAACAGTAGCCTCACCCTGTTTCCCCAAGTCGATCCCTGCTGCCGTCGTCACGCTTCTCCGCTACAGTCTAAGGGTCGAGAGCATCGCGCCCGAGGCCCACGCTTATCGGTTCGAGGGCAACCTCGATCAACTGTTCGGGCGCAGGGCGCGAGATCCGGCGTGCGGCCCCTGCTGAATTACGGTGGTGCTGACACCGAGGCGTT